>JADZFY010000001.1 GCA_020854215.1 Chitinophagaceae bacterium
TTCTTCAAAGCCTTCCAAAGGGTACAGTAGTTGGAGTCAGCAACGCATCGGTGAGGAGATAGGAATAAGCCAAAGCAAAGTAAATAAGATTTTACAGGGACACGGTTTGAGGCCCCATAACGCAACTCATAGATCCAGGAACAGTGCCGGCCCCGAATTTGAATCGAAGATACTTACCATAGTGGGGCTATATATGAATCCGCCAGAAAATGCGATAGTTCTTTGCATAGACAGGAAAACACAGATACAGACATTGTCCGGGATTCAGCCGGAATTACCACATCAGCAAGGAAATCCCAAAAGACTGACAGCTACTCATAATCGCTATGGCGTTGCTAACCTGATAACTTCTCCGGGAGATCATCATGAAGAAATAATGACAAAAACGAAGGACACTAATAATTCAGATGGCTTTTTAAACTATCTCAAAATACTTAAAAGAAAGTATATCGGAAAAAGACTACACATTATAGCAGACAACCCTTCAGTTCAAAAACATAAGAGGGTAAAAGAATGGGTTGCACAAAATGAAAACGTCGAATTACACTATACGTCAACATATTCATCGTGGCTTAATCAGGTAGAGATTTGGTTTAATATCCTGAGCAAAGATGTTGTAAATGGGACGGTATGGCATTCGAAGAAACAACTTGTTGATCAACTGATGGAATATATAACAACATATTCGAAGGAAAGCGCTAAACCTTTGAAGTGGATGTTTAGTCCAGGTTAGTTTACCTATTAATAATTGATTACACTGTTAAAATCAAAATTATCCACAAAAACCGAGTTCGTTATTCGATTCATTGAAGCAAATTAATTTCAAAAAATGTCTGGTTTTAGTGAAAAAAATTCGAATTCATCAAAAGAAAGTGTACGAACACGTAAAATCTGAAAAATAAAGTAGATGGCACTGCTTTTGGTACTTTCAGAAATTACGAATGAAATTGGTGCAACTTTGTGCTTTTGTGCGGTATTGCATAGTTTTTGAAATTAATTGCACAAGAATTTAACGGCACAAGGGAGACGCTTGCGCCTGGTACCTGAGTATTTTTAACAGGCTTGTATCATTAGCTCATATGCTTGCGTTATGTGGGGAACCCTTCTATTGATGTGGTTAAAAAACTGGCGGCCGCTCTTGATACAACAGCCGGTTATCTTCTTGGTGAGAACAAACAATCTAATTTCTTAAAAGATACCGCAATGGTAAAACGCCTCAATGATTTAAACAACCTCCCCGATAAAGACAAATAATATATTTTGTACGCCCTCGATGCACTCGTAAAATCTGCAAAGCTGCAAACACTCTAAAATACTATCATCACAGTCCCTGTCCCCGCACATTTACCCACAAACGAGGAGACTGTGCCGCGAATAAAAGGCTTACGCTCATTAAAAAATAAAGCCCGGCACTTCACCAGGCTTCTTTTAGCTTATTATTGAAGTTATTTTTTTAAAGTTAATTGTAGCTTCATAATCATCATCAGCCCTGATGTATTGATTCAGAAAAAAATAATAAGAGATGGAATTAATCTCATTCAACGTCAAAGCTCCTCTGTTTAAAGTATAAATGCCCTTTCTATTAAGACAGTACTTATCCATAAGTCCCTTAATGCCCTTTTCCTTATAAAGTCGGGTTATATTCGGGTCAATTAAAAAAGTCTGTGAATAATACAAATATGTTTTTGGGCTTTTAGTATCAATTTTTATTTTCTGATTTAAAGCATCAAATAAAAAATCATAAAATGCCGAATATTCATTTTTGTATGAGGCATTATACACATTCTGCAATTTTACAAAGCCGGATTCAGAAATGCTATCATCAGTTCCAACAACATAAACTGGGGTAAAACTAATAACAGGCGGCGGCGGTAGTATTGAAGTTAATTGTGCTATTTTTTTCAATACCGGCAGATCAAAATAATGATTGCTCTTGGGGCTTGAACAACAACTCAAAAACGACAACGCAATAATAATTATCTTCTTTATTGAAATCATTGGTTCTCCGCAGTTTTTATGTTTGAAGTGCGTAATTAAAGGTTAGTAAATTTAGACAAAACCTTAAGTTATGAAACCTATTTCAGATAAACTGCGAGACTTTACCGGGCAAAACATATATGTAGGCATGGATGTGCATCATAAGAGTTGGAAGGTGCATATTTATAGCGACGAGTTTGAACTAAAATCTTTTAGCCAGGAGCCTGATGTGGGACAGTTATATAACTATCTGAATAAGAGTTATAAAAATGCCAATTATCAAATTGCATATGAAGCTGGTTTTTGCGGCTTCTGGATACAACGCTCATTTGCTTTGAAAGGAGTAAATTGTATGGTAGTTAATCCGGCAGATGTGCCAACAAGCAATAAGGAGCATCTGCGCAAAACAGATAATGTGGATAGTAGAAAGATTGCCAAAGGTTTAAAAAACGGGGAATTAAATTGTATTCATGTTCCTTCAATAACAGTAGAGCTTGATCGGCAATTATTAAGAACCCGTGAACAATTAATAGCAGATAGCACCCGCTGCAAGAATCGAATCAAGGCTTTCCTGAAATTGCATGGCATAACAATACCCGATGAATATAGCAATGGCAAGTGGAGTAAAAAATTTATAGTGTGGTTACAGCAATTAAAATTTCAGACAGAAAGCGGCAATAAAGCGATGCAAATTTATCTATCCGAATTTGTGTTATTGGAGAATCAAAAAAAACTGGTAACCAAAGAGGTGCTTGTACTCTCCCAATCATCACAGTATAATGGCAGTGTATTTTTATTAATGACGATTCCTTCTATCGGTTTACTTACGGCAATGATTCTCTTAACAGAATTGGGGGATATAACCAGATTTAAAGGGGTTAAGACACTTTCGGCTTTTGGACTGCTTTATTCAACAAGCAATACGCCAAAGACTTTTGGAAACCTTTAATGTATGCTTTTCCATTGCTGGACACACCCAACAAACGCAGGGACAAGATTTCTTACAAACTCAATCAGGTTCGTAAGTTCAGAAATCGCATCTTTCATTATGAGCCTATCTGCAATGACCTTACAGCACTGGCGACAAACCACAACAACATTCTTGAAATACTTAACTGGATTAATGCAGGCATAGTACGCTGGACAAAACAAATTGACCGCTTCGACAACTTATACAAACAAGCAGTTTTTCTCCGTACAACGTGACAGTCACCACCAGAATCCTGACACTGGTGCCGGTTGGATAGCATCGTACTAACATTCGCCGGATCTGCTGCCTGTCATTTTCAAAAAGGAATGATACGCCATCTTTTTCTTCTTTCGCATTGGAGCCGGTTCAACCTCTGTATAAAATGGTATTTACCGAACGCCGGATTGTGAAAGTATAAATTCGCAATTGATCACCTTTTCCATTAAATCCTGCGGTACATAATAGTATTGGTTGGAGGCTTCATAGCCGATGCGGGAATCCGATTGGGAAATTTCGAAAAGCGCCCTGGCTAATGCAATTTCATCGGTCAGAATAGTTTTTAGTTTTTGATGCTGTATTTGTTTTTCAGCAGTTGAGAGGTGTTGAGAAAGTAAGCTGTCTCTTGCCATGATGAATTGTATTTGGTTGGCAACAGATGCAAAATGCAACCAGGCGGCTTTAGCTACGCCCAGGTCTTCTTTGGCTAAAGCAAGCTTTTCCGCTTCCGTTACTGCGATCATTTTTTCGAGGATACCGATACCCGTCTGCCATTCTTGCGCCAGTTTTTTGAATTGTGCAGCAAATACTGCTGCCGGATAAATGCTCCTCCATCCCTTTAAATCGTCATAAGGAAAACCTACCATTGTTGCGGCGTACCCGGTAGGTTCAGTGTATAATAAGTTGGCAGGGCCGTATTGCTGCGGCGCATGATAAACCACACCAACACTATAAGGAAATTCGCGGAAGGCGTTGCTGAATGCAGTCCAGGCCTGTCGTGCAAAAGGTGCGGCTGCAGTACCGTATCGCTCTTCGGCCAGCCGGGTAAGAACAGCGTTTGGATCGGCTTTCGGATTTTGGGCAAAGGCGAGAGCAATCTCCAGGTTAGGAGAGGGGTAGCCGCCAAGCGACCAGCTTAGCATCAGTCCGTCGGTATCTATTTTTGCGAGCTGAGAAGCGTGTTCGGCAATGAGGTCCGACACCGGCAGCCAGGGAACCGCAGATAGTTCCCAGGTATTGTTAAACTGAACTTTGGCCACTGTTTTCAGTCCGGCCTGTTTAGCCAACGCCCAATGACGGGTAGCGCGGGGGCCGGGTCCCACTGTAGAAATGGAGTATTCCCCAACCTGCGAAGCGATGCCTCCGCGTTCGACGGGTTTTGCCCATTCACTAACCGACATTAACCACACTGATTTCGGTAATTTTTCAATAACATCGGCCGCGTCACCGTGCCCATGCCATCCCCAGTCCCAAACCAAAACCTTTGCATCGGGGTTGCCGGCATGTACACCTTTTTCAATGGCGTCATTAACGCCGGCGATAATATCTGCATACGAACGCCGGCTGCATCGCGGGCAGTCCTTCTGATTGCCGTGCGAAGCGCAGTTGGTGAAATTTTCAGAGGCGGTAATGGTAAATACGCCACCCAATTCGGGTACTGCCTTAAAAACATAAGCCAGCGAATGATTCATCCAGTTCAACACTTTTTCGTTGCTGGTACACATGGCGGCATAGGCGCCTTCCCGAGTGCCCATCATTTCCTGCCTGTTTTTAAAAAAAGCCAGGGGCATGGCCCGTGGTTCATTCATATACAGGTAAATGGAAATGCCATAACGTTTTGCTCTTTGCACAATGCTGCGGAGATTGGCGAGGCGGGAAAGATGACCCGATCCAAATTCGGAAAATGCACTGCCTCCCGGCGACAACTGGTGGAGTACAACATGCATCCATATACCATTTACCCCTTTTGAGGCTAAGCGTGCCAGTAATCCATCGGGATAAGGGTTGTGTAGCGTATCAATCAACGGATCGCCAAAAATGCCAAAATAGGAATAGATAAATCGTAAGCCGCTTTCGTTCACACGAGGCGCAGTTTGTTGTTGGGGTAAGCCTGCTGTGGATTGCAAATCGTTTACAAAGGCAAACCGCGGTACCGTTGGCCGCTTCAGTGAAGTTGCGAAATGTTGTTGTACCCATTGTTTGATTTCACTGGCACGTGCCCGTGTTTTTTTATTCGGCTTTACGTAGGTTACGTTTGTGCACGCAGGTTTCAGGTTGCCTAATTTCACATACAAAAAATCATCTTCCTTTAGGGCAAATGCCAGCTCCTCTGCAGTCATATCCAACAGGGTGAGCAATTGATCGTAAGGGAGCAGATGCCAGTTTCGGCGTATTACGGTAATGTATATCCGTTTTTTTAAATCAGATGAAACAGGCTGTGCCGCAGGTAAACCCATAGACTCCGCAATAGCCAATATATCTTTTGTCTCACATCCAATAGTTTTGGCCAAACGCCCCGGCGCTACGAGATTCCAGTTGCGCCATACGAGCGCGTACATCCGGTTGGGGAAGTGTTTAAATTCAATAGCCGGAGGGTGGGTGCCAACAGGAAGTTGTTCCTGTGCAGACAGTCCGGAAGGGGAGATGGCCGTAATCAGGAGAAACAGGATAGAAAATCTGAACATCGTTTTTAGTATTTCAATTTGTCAATCTCATCGAACGAAGACTTTTCTCAGGTGAAAATTGGTGAGCGTAAAAATAGGGATTAAATGAGTACGCAGTAAGCGTCGTGTAGGGTGCATTCCAAATTGTCGCCGGTTTGTGGAGACACAAACCGGGGCGGCTTCCGTGGGCAGTGCCTGCCTGACCGGTAGGCAGGTCTCCACTGCCCACGATTAGAGCGACAATTCAGAATGCACCAGTCGTGTATTGTTAATTCATGCGGGATGATGCATACAACAAAGAGTACGCAGTAATAGATAATATTTTGTGTTTTTAACTGTGAAGCGTTTCAGATGCAGCCTTTTCGGTTGCGCCATATCGTAAGCCGGGTAGCATAAATGTTATGGGTGGATTAAACCCGGTGGGGGAAAAGCGTTGTGGAGTTCCGTGATGCTACATATTAAAATAAGTTGAACGCTCTTACGTTTAATATCGGTACATTTTTTTGAACAGAAGAACCAGTCGCATGTAGGCAGCCCGAATTTTATTCAGAACTGTACCGGCGTGATCGTAATTTGACGTACCCGAAAAGCCGGAATTTATACGATTCGAAAGCTGAAATTGCGGTGCATCGAACCTGTTCGGCTAAAGAATGAGATGGGAGTGACAGCACTATTTTTTTCGACAAAGACAATACAATATGGTAAAGATAATTTTGCGTCCCGACTTGTCCAAATTAGGTCAGCAGGTCAAATTTTCTCAGGATTTCAGAGACCAGGGGTGTTGAGTTTGCCCTTATCCTGATTTCTTTGCCGGTGAGTTTATTTTTCAGCCGGGCATCGGTTATCCTTTTACATTCATGTATGAATTTCCTGATAGAGATTTCAGTTTCGAGTTCCACGTGCTTTGATACTACCAATGCCATAAAGCAAATCAACAGGTGTAGTTTTATCGGCTCTTCTTTAAAATGGAATATCGGTCTGGTTTGTAAATCGCTTTTCGATACCCTGAAGGTCTGCTCTATTTTGTAAAGTTCATGATAGCGCTCAATGATCGTTTTATCGTTCGCCACACTTTCTTCCAGATTGGTATAATAGCCTTTGATGCCGAGCAGCTTTTCGGTTTTGTTGATGAGTTTTTGGTTGAGTTCTATTTTCTGCCCTGTTGAGTTGGTAAATTTCAGTTTCTTGTTTTTAGATGGATGCTCAATAATGAATTTTGCTTTCTCAATCTGCTTTTCCATCTCGTATTTGTCTTTGCGATACCGAACAGAAGAATAACTGCAAATCAGGTAGCCGTTATCTGTTTTTATTCTGATGCTTGTGCCATCCTGACGACTGATGCTTTTGTCAATTACTGCAACCAGCTCCTTGGGCAGGTTGCCTAATCTGGCCCCAACAA
>JADZFY010000002.1 GCA_020854215.1 Chitinophagaceae bacterium
GATAAAATGTCTATTATATCCTTTTCATTTCTGTGGTTAATACCCGTAATTCCGGAAATAATAAATACAGTTGAATTATAATGACCGACTGGCTCAGTCTCATAAATAAACAACTTAGTTCCGTCAGTAGTACAGAAAATCTTTTCTTCAGACTTATTTTTATGTTCGCATACATTACTTTCATTCATCAGCGATACGTTTTTCATTTTTTTCTTACAAAAGCTTAAGGCTGCTTACCCCTAAACATATAAAACAGGTATGGCAGCAGGAAAAGGCTAACAAGAAAAACCAGCCAAAGACGTCCGGCAAAAAGGTTATAGTCCCGGAAAAGAAATTCCCAAGATTTATTGGTTAACCGCCCTAACGAAAACTCAAATGCCATTGTAAGCAAAACCCAGGCAAAACCAATCAGTAAACTTTGCTTAGCATTTTGAATACTTAAATGCGGAAAAACTAACCATACATAAATAGTACAAAGAAGCATGAGCGTTACCGTTGACAACTGGTGTGACCGAAATTCATTAAAGTGCTTTATAAGCACCAATTCTCTTAATGTTGCATTACCAAATGCAATCAATATCATCGGCAGCCAGAATAAAAAATGTTTAATACTCATGCTTAGGAAGTTTACGGGTGAGAAAAAGAATGATGATAGCTGCAGCAGCGGTTGTTGGCTGCATCCAGGATACGTAACCGATAATTGCTATTTGTACGGCAAGCCAGAGCAAAATAATAATTCCACAACTGAAAGCGGACTTACGTGCAATCCTGTTTTGCCTGAATACAACGATTGCAGCGAACAGCGCTGAACCGCCAACACAAACAAAAAGAAAAAGACCGGGAATAAAATAGTTATGAAACGGACTGCCTTTCAACCATGCTACAGGAACATTTTCTGCTCCTGCCATTCCATAGTATCCACCGGCAAATGCGTTTATTGCCACAAAAAATAAAAGTATGCCCAAAGTATAGCGAATAAGCCGTTCATGTTTTTGGGTTCTCATGGCGATATTTGATTTTATAATTTTTTCTGAACATCATGGCAAGCATCAGCATGGCCAGAGGCGCTGTAATGCCCCAGGGGAAACCAAGAAATAACAACTTCACTGAAAATGAAGGATAGAAATAGACGAATGTAATCAACGGCGTAACAACAGCATTGGCAAAAAAAGAAATTCTGACCCATTTTTGAAAACCCTTTTTCTCAAATGCTGGAATAGCCATTAGCATGGCCAATCCCATAAATATGTACCCCAATGCATCAAAGTCCCAGAATAAAGAATGAGGAGTTTGCTCCAGGATGCGAACTTCATCTACTGCTCCTTTTAGCTTCATTGGAATAACTGTTGCCAATTGCACCACATAATTTGCCGTAACAAATACGGAATAGATAATAGTAAAAACCAGAGCGCCATGACTCCAAAATTTTTTATCAGCCGGTGTTACATAATGTAGCGCAAGCATTTCAAGAACAAAAGGAATAACAATGCAAAGTGAAGTTCCATATATCAGAATCTCATCTATTGGAAAATAAAAAACACCCATGACCTGTAAAACCTGAACGATAACAAAAGCTGTTGTTGAACCAAAGGCAATTAGCCCTGCCCAAAAACCAAATTTATTTATTGAGTTGTTCACTCGGCTCTCATTTTCACGTTCCTCAATTGAACTATATGACATAAAACAGAATGTTGTTTTATTGACTAAAGTAACCCTGGTAAAAAGCTCCATCCAATGAGTACCGTCACAGTTTTCAGTGATGGTTGTCATTTATTCCTGGCATCCAGCCGGATAGATTTGTAAGGTTGAAGATTGGCCTGACACATACGGCAAACCCAGCTTATAAAAAATAATCATGCTTGGAGAATTAAACGATACACAGATTAATAGTATTCTTACCAGCCAGGTAGTGGGAAGACTGGCCTGCACAGATGGCAAACAACCCTACGTGGTGCCGGCAACCTATGCTCCCGACGGCAAATATATTTATGGGCAAACGAATGCTGGTACAAAATTGAAAATGCTCCGCAAGAACCCAAACGTCTGCTTTCAAATAGAAATGATGACAGATATGCGAAACTGGAAAAGTGTGTTAGCGTATGGAAAGTTTGAAGAGCTGAAAGACCAAGAGGCGGAGAAAGCAAGAGAAATTTTGTATAACCTTGTTTTCCCGTTATAAACCAGCAGCACCATTCATTTATTCGGGCATGAAGAAAAAGGTATTGTAGATGACAGCACCAGGGTGAAAACTGTGATGTACAGAATTAAAATAAAAAAAGTTACAGGGCGGTTTGAGAACCAACAATTGGCGTAGTGATTCACCACAGAATTGAAGAAAGGTAATTATTAGTATTCGGGATTATAGGATTTTAAAATGAGTATCCCTGAAGGGCCGCTTCCCGAGTAACTACATTAATACGTAATTTGATTTACCCATCCGCCTTTTCAAATGAGGAAGACTGCTTATCGCCATATTAATGATACTGCTGTCCATCTGCCTTTTCTCCTTCTGTTCTTTTACCAGGGTTTTCATTTCATCTCTCAATTTCCATACTTGCAACTGTTAAAA
>JADZFY010000003.1 GCA_020854215.1 Chitinophagaceae bacterium
GCGATACGCTTTTCAGAGAAGATGGTGTAAGGGTGAACCAGATCAACCCCGGCTGGGTACTCACAGAAAACGAGGCTATTCGTAAACGTGAGCACGGGTTGGCAGACGACTGGTATAAGGATTTGCCGTCTGTGTATGCACCGGCGGGACGTATTATATGGCCGGCAGAAATTGCTGCGGCTGCCGTGTACTGGTTAGCCGATGAATGCGGACCTATCAGCGGGCAGGTAATGACACTGGAACAATATCCGTTCATCGGTCGCAACCCGCCAAAAGATACCAGTACAATACCGACTACTACAAAGATATAAGGTGAGAGGCAACAGCCTGTCCGTCTTATACTCCCTGCGATTTCGCCTGAAGTGAATAACTTCGGGTCAAAACCAGTTCTCAGGATTTTTATTCCTGGATTGGAGGGTAACTACCGCCGGGAAGAATAGCTGGGTTCAGCTATGGAGCAAAACAACCGAGCTTGAAGGTTTTTTCGGTAAAAAAATGAGACGAATAACTTGTGTTGTCCTGTTCATAGCGACAACAAACGCGATATACGGGCAGGGAAATACCATTCATCAGCACCTCGTTTGGTATGGATTGTTTAGCACACTTCACTTGAACGAAAAATGGTATTTGCAAAAGGAATTTCAGGAACGGCATTTCGTTGGTCCGGCCGCCCAACATCAATTGCTCACAGGAAGTCACCTTCATCGTGTGTCGGGTAAAAGTGGATGGGAAACATCAGCCGGCATAAGTCTTTCTTTACAGAGTCCCAATGACCCCAACGCCTCCGAAAGGTTAACGGTTCCTGAACTTCGCCCACACATTGAATTCGCCAATAAACATAAATGGGGAAAGGTGACGATTGACCACAGGTACAGAGCAGAAGCGAGATTTTTCCACAAAACCAATGCAACAAGAACGGCACTTGAAGATGGATTGGGATTCGGTAATTTTAGATTCAGATACCGGTTACAAGCCACTATTCCATTGTATCAAATTGGGGAGAATCGGTATTGGAAATTTAAAGTCAGTGATGAGATACACCTTAATGCAGCGAACAGGATTTCTAAAAATATATTTGAACAAAATAGGATTTATGGTGGATTTGGGTATGATATTTTTCAAAATTTAAGTGTTGAAGTGGGATTTTTGAATTTATACCAACAAAGGCCGACCGGAGATTTTTTCAACAGGAATATATTGCGCCTCACGGCATTTCATAAGATGAGTTTAATCAAGAAGAACGGATAGAATCGTTTCGAAAAATGCCTTTCGTTCCCAAACGGGGTTCCGGCCGTTTTAATTGAATTTTGCATCGCTCATTTTTCCATTTCTATTCCAGCCTGCCGGCAGGGTTACCCATTCCCTCATTTTCAACTAATTTTACAGCGCCTGCATGTTGAAGTTTCCGATATATTTAGATAACAATGCCACTACCGCGGTTGATCCTGAAGTATTGCAGGAGATGCTGCCGTATTTTTCTACTCACTATGGAAATTCCGCCAGCCGTACCCATAGTTTTGGCTGGTATGCCGAAGAAGCGGTGAAACGGGCAAGAGAGCAGGTAGCTCAGTTGATCAACGCCGAACCGGCTGAAATTGTTTTTACATCTGGTGCTACTGAGTCTGTTAATCTGGCGATGAAAGGGGTGTTTGAAGTATATGGTGCTGCGGGCAAACATATCATCACTTGTTCCACGGAACACAAAGCCGTGTTGGACACCGGCAGGCATTTGGAAAAGTTGGGGGCAGATGTTACTTATTTACCGGTTAACAAAGATGGTACCATTGATTTGAATGTGCTCGAATCGGCTATTCGTCCGGACACCGTCTTAATCAGTATCATGCTGGCAAATAATGAAACAGGAGTATTGCAACCTGCAAAGCGTATTGGTGCCATTGCAAAGGCAAGAGATATTCTTTTCTTTACGGATGCCACGCAGGCAGTGGGGAAAATACCGGTTGATGTTCAACAGGATCAAATAGATTTGCTCTGCCTCTCCGCTCACAAAATTTACGGACCAAAAGGGGTTGGAGCGCTTTACGTGCGCAGAAAAAATCCACGGGTAAAGCTGGCGGCACAAATAGACGGAGGCGGACATGAAAACGGTATGCGGAGCGGAACTTTAAATATACCGGGAATCGTTGGTTTAGGGAAGGCCTGCGCGATAGCCTCTCAGCAAATGCATGATGAAACACGCCGGATAGGTTCATTGAGAGATCAGCTCGAAAAAGAACTCACAACGATGCATAACATAACCATTAACGGGAATATTGAACATCGCTTGCCCAATGTCTCCAATCTTGCATTCTCGGGAATTTCCGGTAATACCTTGCTTACGGAAATCAATCGTACGATCGCGGTATCCTCAGGATCTGCCTGCACCTCTGCCAAACCCGAACCATCACACGTACTCCGTTCTATGGGGTTGCCGGACGGAATTGCTAAAAATTCCATTCGTTTTGGATTAGGCAGATTTACCAGTTGGGAAGAAATGGAATACACTATAAACACGGTGAAGACGATCAACCAAAAACTCACAGACTCACCAACTTAGGGAACTCTTGTTCCAGCGCACCATACAACGAACGATAAACAGAAAAATACCGCATATAAATTTGATGCTTTTCCTTGTGGGGATAAAACGATTTTCCGTTGCGCATTGCCGTCGCTGACAAGGAAAAATTTTTTGACTGACCTGTCGCGTACCGCCCCAGCAACGCAGCACCGGTTGCGGATGCGTCTTCCTGGTTACTGACCTGTACCTTTTTATTGAAGAGGTCTGCTATCAGTTGCACCCATCGTTCGTCCTGCGTAAACCCGCCACTGGCATACAATGTGGTGATGGGATCGCTGTTTGCATTGAGCAAACAAAAAATATCGTACAAACCGTAACAGATTCCTTCTAACACGGCTCTCGCAAAATGTGCCTGCCTATGCAATGGATGAATGCCAAAAAACACGCCCCTTGCTGCAGCGTTCCACACCGGTGCGCGTTCGCCCTGGATATAGGGTAAAAAGAGTAAACCGTTTGCTCCGGCATCTACGGAATGAGCCTGCTGCACCAGGTTGGAATAATCCTTTTCTGAGGGGATGGACTGTTGCATAAAACATTCAGCAAACCAGTTCAGTACATTACCTCCGTTGTTTACAGCACCTCCTTTTATATAGGTGTTTTTTGCAAACGGATAGCAGAACAATGCCGGTTCCCTAA
>JADZFY010000004.1 GCA_020854215.1 Chitinophagaceae bacterium
CCATATTGCCGCTCTACTTAACAGAATCACTCTCGGACTATTATTACCAGAGAAAGCCATACAAAACCAGAGAGGTAATGAAGGCGGTAAAAACAATGGGATTTAATAATCCGAGCATCAGTAAGCTGCTGGGCGGTATGTACCAGAATGTAAACGTGTACAAAAATTTTATTCCTGTTTTTGACAAAGATTTTGTCAGTCCCATCAGCGATAATGGTGCCGCGTATTATCATTACCGGGTGCCTGATACACAATACATCGGTGGAAAACGCTTTTTCCATTTTCTGTTTACACCAAAGCATAAGGGAGAAAACACTTTTCTTGGAGACGCCTGGATAGCCGACTCATCCTATGCGGTAATGAAAATGAACCTGCGCGTTTCAGAGCTGGCTAATTTAAATTTTGTTGAAAAACTCGATTTGGTTCAGGAATACCAGTTGCTCGACGATTCGATATGGTTTTTGTCGAAGGATAAGTTTGTAGCCGATTTTATTTTTTTGGATAAAAACCGGCTGAATTTCATTGGGCGAAAAACCAGTACCTACCGTAATGTGCTTATCAACGACAGTTCCGTTTCCAATGAACTGGAGAAGAACAAAGTACGCGAAGAAGTAGTGCTAACGGATTCGGCTAATCGAAAATCGGATGAATACTGGCAAAATGCCAGACACGAAGAGCTTACGCGGACCGAAAAGGGGATTTATAAAATGATTGACACCCTGATGGAAATGCCCAGCTTCCAGCGATTTACCGATCTGATATATTTCATAGGCTCGGGCTACAAAAATATTGGCAATTACGAAATTGGCCCCTGGTACAATTGGATTACTGCCAACTCCTATGAAGGTTTAAGGTTGCGTTTTGATTTGGGCACCAATACCGGATTCAATAAGAAGCTCTACCTTACCGGATATCTCGCCTATGGCTTTTCCGATAAAAAACTGAAAGGCAGAATCCAGGGTTTGTACCTGTTTAATAAGTCGCCGCGGTCGAGGTTGCAGGGATCATTTGTAAATGATATTGATAACGGACAGGTTTATTATGATGAGGTAGGCAGCGACAACCTTTTCGCCATAGCGTTAAAAAAACCAAATGTACCCTTTCGGTACATGAAAATCGAGCAGGAAAAGCTCGAGTATTATAAAGAATGGAATAGTGGTTTTTCGGTTACCCTTAACGGTATGCGCAGGAGGTTCACACCGCTGTCCAACCTTCCGGTAAAAGACAGTTTTCCGGTGGCTAACGGAGGAGAGTCGCTGAACAGCTTTGAATTAGGGATCAAGCTCCGATTTGCCTATCTGGAAAAATTTCTCGATGGTAATTTTTACCGTGTTAGTCTTGGCAGTGATTTTCCGATCCTGGAGGCACACTACTCGAAAGGTATTTCCGGTGTATGGGGTAGCAGCTATAATTATCACAAGGTGGGTGGGAGTATTTCTGACTATAAAAAGATCGCACCATACGGCAGTATTTATTACAACGCTTATGCCGGAAAAGTATATGGCACGCTGCCTTATACGTTGTTGGAGATTCCGCCCGGAAATAACTTATGGTATTATAACAAGTACGCCTTTAACATGATGGCACGTTACGAATACTTAACGGACTGGTATGCCGGCATTAATGTAGAGCACAATATCGGAAATGGATTATTTCGGTTTATTCCCCTAACCCGGATTCTGAAGTTCCGCCAGTTTTGGGGAGCAAAAATACTTTGGGGAGATTTGAGTCAGGCCAATAAGGAATACAACTTTGGTAACAATGGCGATCAGTTTAAAAGCCTGAATGGAAAACCCTACCTGGAAATTGGTACCGGAGTTGATAATATTTTTAAGATATTCCGACTCGATTTCGTGTGGAAAGTATTGCCGCGGCCATTGCCTGAAAAAACCTTTGAACGTTTCGGAATTTTCGGAAGTTTCAGGGTGGTGTTTTAACCCCGGCTTCCCCGTGTGGGCTGACGCTTGACGCTCCTTTGTTGCATACCGACCACCATACGGCAGGCAGGTTTTCACACTTTCCCACCTTCACATTCTCCCGTTCGCTACTCCTCATGAGGTGGCGGCAATGTCACCCAGTTAAATCCATCCCTTGCAATCAACGCTTCTGCATCTTCCGGACCCCAGGAGTCAGGCGCGTAGTTAGGGAAGTCAACAGGAGGGCGTGTTTCCCAGGTTTCCAGTATCGGCATAATAATTTTCCATGCGGCTTCCACCTGGTCCACCCGCATGAATAAAGTTGCGTTGCCCTCCATCACATCCAACAATAAGGTTTCATATGCTTCCGGCTGATGATCGTCATAAGCCTCTTCATAGTTGAAGATCATGTCCACCGGACTCAGCGTCATATCCTGCCCCGGTCGCTTCGCCTGGAACCGGATACGGATATCCATCTCCGGCTGTATACTGATGGTAAGCCGGTTTGGCCGCCAGGTATTGGCCGCCTCTTTGGGAAAGGAGAAATTAGGCGCAGGCCGAAACTGAAGGGTTATAATAGTACTCTTGTTCTGCATGCGTTTACCCGTGCGAACATAAAAAGGAACACCCTGCCAGCGCCAGTTATCAATATAAAATTTTACCGCAGCAAAGGTTTCCACTCCCGACTGCGGGTTTACATTTTTTTCCTGACGGTAGCCCGGAACTTTTTCACCCTTCATCCATCCTTCGGCATATTGACCCCGGCACGCATATTCCTGAACGTTATGATGATCTACTCTTCTGATAGCATTCAGTACATCCACCTTTTTGTTGCGTATTTCATTGGCATCAAAGGATACCGGCGCCTCCATGGCTACCATACACATCAGTTGCAAAATATGGTTTTGCACCATATCCCGCAGGGCACCTGACTTTTCGTAGTATGCTCCCCGGTTTTCAGCGCCTACAGTTTCTGAAGCGGTAATTTGAATATTCTCGATATAGCTACGGTTCCAAATGGGTTCAAAAAGCGCGTTGGCAAAACGAAGGGCCAGAATATTTTGTACAGTTTCCTTACCGAGATAATGGTCAATACGAAATATCTGATCTTCATCAAACATGGTACTGAGCAAATGATTCAACTCCCTTGCACTCTGCAAATCATGTCCAAAAGGCTTCTCAATAACGATACGGGTACACTTGGTATCGGCACAAATATTCAGCGGCCCCAGCCGGGCAGCAATATCCGGCACCAGTTGCGGGGCCACAGCCAGGTAAAAGATAACGTTGGGGTGCTCTCCGTAAGCGGCTTCCCTCTCCTTTACGATGTCGGCAATTTTACCGTAGGAGGCTTCATCTTCCGCATCCATTTGCAGATAGCTGATATGCTGCGCAAAATTTTCCCAGTTTCCATTTTCTTCTCCTGTTCGGCGGGAAAATTTTTTGATACCTTCCAGTAAATGCGCTCTGTATTTTTCATCAGTGTAATCGCTTCTTCCTATACCCACAATTCCGAATTTTTCCGGCATCCATTCATCCAGAAAGAGATTATACAATGCCGGTGTGAGTTTACGGAGATTGAGATCACCGCTTCCGCCAAAAATGAAAATCAGCGAAGAGGGTGGCCGCTTATGTGGTTGCGTACCTGTAGTTGATGATTGCATGGAGTTTTAATAAAATAAAAATAAACCGCTAAATAATACAAAATCTACCCTTCCACCCGGAAACCGGGATGTGTTCTTCAATTGCTCAGGCTGGGTATTATTGCCAGTTCGAATGAAATATTCCTTCTTCGTCAACACGCTGATAAGTATGGGCGCCAAAAAAGTCGCGCTGTGCCTGTATCAGGTTCGTGGGCATTACCGCGCTGCGATAGGCATCGAAATAACCCAGCGAAGCTGCTAATGCCGAAGCTGGAATTCCCACCTGAATCGCAGTAGTAATAAACTTACGTGTGTTGGCTGTTTTACTTTTCAGCAAGGCAGCAATATGGCTGTCTAATAAAATATTGGGGAGCTCGGGGTTACCGGTATAAGCCTGATAAAATATTTCCAGTAATGTAGAACGTATGATACAACCGCCTCTCCATATTTTCACCACCCTGGGGAGCGGAATATCCATGTTATACTCTTTAGAAGCAACAAATAACAGCGCCAATCCCTGTGCATAACTGATCATAGTTCCGAAAAACAGTGCTTCCCTTGCCTCCTGAATAATCTCTTCCTTAGAAACACCCGTAATTTTTATGGCAGAGGGATAAACCGCAGCGGCATTTACCCTTTCCTGTTTTAATGCCGACAGGTTGCGCATACTTACCGCTATGTCAATAGTGGGTATAGAAATGCCCAGGTCCATCGCATCCTGTGAAGTCCATTTACCGGTTCCTTTAGAGCCGGCTTTATCCAGGATCACATCTACAAGGCGTTTGCCTGTTTTATCGTCGTTTTTCAGAAATATATCGCGGGTGATTTCCACGAGGAAAGACTGCAGTTCGCCTTCGTTCCATTGTTTAAACACTTCATGCAGTTCATCGTTGGTTAAGCCATAACCGCGGTGCAATACATCATACACTTCGCTGATGAGCTGCATAATTCCATATTCGATACCGTTATGCACCATTTTCACGTAATGTCCCGCTGCTCCTTTACCCAAATGTGCAACACAGGGTTCTCCGTTTACCTTGGCCGATACTGCTTCCAGCATGGGTTTTACATGTTGGTAGGCCTCAGGGTCGCCTCCGGGCATAATGCTCGGACCCCGTCTTGCCCCTTCTTCTCCGCCGGAAACACCCATTCCCATATAATGAAAGCCCTTTTCCTGCATGTACTGTACACGGCGAAGCGTATCGGTGTAGTGAGAGTTACCGCCGTCAATTACAATATCGCCCTTATCCAGCAGTGGAATCAATTCCTGCAGCACATCGTCAACCGGCTTGCCGGCCTGTACCAGCAAGGTGATGCGACGGGGTATTTTCAATGAATCAACCAATACTTTTAAATCTGAGGTTCCCTTAATTGTGGTGCCTTCAACCATTTCCTCTTCCAGTTCCTTCACCTTTTGCGGGCTTCGGTTATAACCTATTACCGCAAAGCCGTGATCGGCCATATTTAATAAAAGGTTGCGTCCCATTACGCCTAACCCTATCAGTCCAAAATCGAATTGTTGATTTGCCATGGTATTTTGAATAATAATAAAAAGGATGGCAAATTTAAGTCATTTCATCTGTTTATTTTCCCTGAAGTATAATAATTTGAAACGGAACGTAAAAGCATCGTCACCCGTTCGCAATAAAAGTGTACTGTAACCGGTAGGCCATAAGCCCATCATTTCCTTACTTCACTTCCTCAAATTCTATATATTCACCCTCCGGCTTGCTGCTGGAGGTGTTTTGCGGGGGAGGTGGGGTGGAGGAGGATTGCTGCCGCATGTTTTCCTGCATGCGTTGTTGCATATCATCAAACTGGCGTTTGATATGCCTGCCGGTTTTGTATACGGGAAACAAAAATCGGGTGATAAACCGGAAAAGAAGATACCCGAGCAATATGTACAATACGTATTTCATTGCTG
The DNA here is from genome assembly GCA_020854215.1 of Chitinophagaceae bacterium. GTDB lineage: Bacteria > Bacteroidota > Bacteroidia > Chitinophagales > Chitinophagaceae > Agriterribacter. The sequence continues at coordinate 5,484 of JADZFY010000004.1, forward strand.
GGAACGAAGGTAATGGTTTTCTAAATCTTTATTTATAGGAAGATGTTAATAAACCCGTCATGATCGGGCTTCATTTATTTGGCTTAGTTTTGCACGATTTTTGGCAAACAACCTGATCAATTAAATATAAACACATGGCTGTAACCGTTGTTGGATCCATGGCTTTTGATGCAATTGAAACCCCATTTGGACGGAGTAATAAAATAGTGGGAGGAGCAGCTACCTATATTTCCTGGAGTGCATCCAACTTTACCCGGCCCGTTCAGGTTATCTCTGTTGTGGGCGGCGACTTTCCGGTGGAGGAACTGGATATTCTCAATGCACGGGGGGTATTAACAGAGGGGGTACAGATTAAGAAGGACAGAAAATCTTTTTTCTGGAGTGGCAAATACCACATGGACATGAATACCAGAGATACACTGGAAACCCAGCTCAATGTTTTGGGAGATTTTGAACCGGTGGTGCCATCCGGATACCAGGGAGCGGAAATTTTGATGCTCGGCAACCTGTCGCCGGCGGTTCAACTTAGCGTGATTGAGCAACTTAATGTCCGTCCGAAATTAATTGTACTCGACACCATGAATTTCTGGATGGAAACGGCATTGTCCGACCTGGAAAAGGTGCTGCAGAAAGTGGATGTTCTATTAGTGAACGACAGTGAAGCCAGGCAGTTAAGCGGACAATACTCACTGGTTCGGGCAGCTAAAGAAATCATGAAAATGGGGCCAAGGTACCTCGTAATTAAAAAAGGAGAACACGGAGCCTTACTGTTTTACGAAGACCATGTATTTTTTGCACCCGCATTGCCCATAGAAGAAGTGTTTGATCCTACCGGCGCAGGAGATACCTTTGCCGGTGGCTTTGTGGGCTATCTGGACCATACCAAAGATTTTTCATTTGAAGGAATGAAGTCTGCTATTATCATTGGTTCGGCCATTGCATCATTTTGTGTGGAAAAATTTGGGACATCACGATTGAAAGAGCTCAACAGGCAAATGATTGATGAAAGGGTACAGCAGTTTGTTGAACTGGTGAATTTTGATATATCATTGGTATAAATTGAAACGCATTCCGGAATATTAAAGCACTAAAAAAATATGCCGCTAATATTGCCTGTTAAAGGGGTGTCACCCGTTTTTGGCAAAAACTGTTTTCTGGCGCCCAATGCTACCATTGTGGGTGATGTTCATACCGGCGACGATTGCAGTATCTGGTTTAATGCGGTTGTTCGGGGTGACGTAAATTCAATATCCATTGGCAATAAAGTGAATATTCAGGACGGGGCTGTTATCCATTGCACCTATCAGAAAACCAAAACAGTAATTGGAAACAATGTGAGTATCGGACATAATGCCATTGTGCATGGATGCACCGTACACGACAATGTATTAATAGGAATGGGAGCAATTGTAATGGATAATGCAGAAATTGGAAGCTATGCAATTATAGCGGCAGGCGCAGTAGTGCCGGAGGGTGTAAAAGTGGAGCCGGGTATGATATACGCGGGCGTACCCGCCAGAAAAATTAAAGAAGTGCCTGAAGAATTGAAAAAAGGAGAAATTAACCGAATTGCCAATAATTACCTGATGTATAGCAGTTGGTTTAACGGCGATGGCGAAAGAACGGTGGAATAAACAGTAACGGGTGGAATCTCGTAGGAGTTGCGCAATTGAGCCTCAACGCTATACAACCGGAACATGAGTAAACATTGTTACTTCACATAAATTTTGATCGTTCATGAAACAAACCCCTTTCCTTGCTAAACACCTTGCCGCAGGTGCAAAAATGGTTGAGTTTGCAGGTTATAATATGCCTGTAAGTTATTCCGGAATTAACGATGAGCATCACGCCGTGCGTAACAATGCCGGCGTATTTGACGTTAGTCATATGGGTGAATTTATTTTTAAGGGCGAAGGGGCGCTCGATTTAATTCAGCGTGTAACAACAAATGATGCTTCAAAACTCACCAACGGTAGTATCCAGTACAGTTGCCTGACGAACGAAAACGGTGGAATTGTTGATGACCTGCTCGTATACTGTATTGAGGTTAACAAAGTATATATGCTGGTGGTTAACGCATCAAACATTGACAAGGACTGGGATTGGATCAGCTTCCATAATACCGGTAACGTGGAAATGCACAATATATCCGACAAAACCTGCCTTTTGGCCGTTCAGGGACCTAATGCAGCCAAGATTCTGCAACCACTCACTTCAATGGATATCCTGAACCTGAAATATTACAATTTTCTAAAGGGCACATTTGCCGGCATTGATAACGTATTGATTAGTGCCACAGGATATACCGGAGCCGGAGGGGTGGAAATATATTTTGAAGACCTGCCTGCGGTTCAACAAGGTAAAACCAATGCTGAATTAATTTGGGACGCAATATTTGAAGCCGGAGCATCATCGGGTATTAAGCCCGCAGGATTGGGAGCACGGGACACACTGCGTTTGGAAATGGGTTACTGCCTGTATGGCAACGATATCGAGGATTTTACCACGCCACTCGAAGCAGGATTAGGTTGGATCACCAAGTTCTCCAAACCATTTACCGCAAGCGAATACCTGCAAAAGCAGAAGGCGTCAGGAGTAGATAAGAAACTCGTAGGCTTCGTTATGGTTGATAAAGGAATTCCGCGACAGGGATACCGTATTAAAGACGCAGAAGGTAATTTAATTGGCAGGGTAACATCCGGCACACAGTCGCCAACCCTGGGAAAAGCAATCGGTATGGGGTACGTAACCACTGAATTTGCCGGTATTGACTGTGAAATATTTATTGATGTAAGAGATAAGCAATTGAAAGCTGTTGTTTCCAAGCTGCCATTTGTTCAACAAAAATCATGAATTTTATTAAAACCTCTTTTATCCTATGACGTCCATTCATCTCACAACATTTATCAAGGCCCCCGTGGAGCGGGTTTTTGATCTTTGCCGAAATACAACCCTGTATAAAAAAGCACTGGAAGGGCGAAGCGAAACGATATCAGCCAGCGCAGCCGGTATATTGGCCAGCGCAGGTGATACCATTACAATTTCTGCCAAACATTTCGGCAAAACCAGGATAATTACGTCAAGAGTAATTGAAATGAATATCCCCGAAAAATTTGTTGAAGAGCAGATAAAGGGTGATTTGAAAAGTTTTCGGCACGAACATCATTTTAAACCGGTTGAAAACGGCACGCTGGTGATTGATCTGTTAGAACTGGAAGAACCCCGTGATGTTGTAGGAAGTGTGTTGGGAAAACTATTTATCAAAAAATATTTTGAATCACTCCTCAACAAGCGCAATGCACTTGTAAAGCTGTATGCCGAAACTGAAAAGTGGCGTGCTGTGATGGGTTAAACAAAAACGTATTTCGCCGTTTCTACCAGACTTTTTCAATTTTAAGGCTACTGGCGAATTAATAATGATATGAAAGAGAACAAACCGGAATTATATACGTCGCTCTCGCCGGCAATGCTGCATCTTTATGACCTCAACCAGGCCATTGTTGTTGTAATAGATGTGCTGAGGGCAACGTCAACAATCGCTACAGCTTTGCACAACGGGGCAAGTTGTGTTATTCCGGTGGATAGCGTTGAACGTTGCATTTCATTGGGGAAATTAACTGGAGCCATTACAGCGGGCGAACGGGACGGTAGAATCGCCGAAGGTTTACAACATGGCAATTCACCCTTCGAGTATCAGCGTTCGTTTATCGAGAATAAGACCTTAGTGCTCACCACCACTAATGGTACACGCTTGTTACAGATGGCAGTTGACAACGGTGCTGAAACAATAGTTACGGGTTCCTTTCCCAATCTTACAGCAGTAACCAACCACCTTATAGCTCAAAACAAGGACGTAATACTTGCGTGTGCTGCATGGAAAGACAGGGTGAATCTTGAAGATGCCCTCTTCGCCGGGGCAGTTATTGATGGAGTGATGGAGCATTTTAATATCAATTGCGACGCGTCCTCTATGGCGCATGCACTTTTTATACAGGCAAAACCAGACATCTACGCATTTGTTAAAAATAAGCAGGCCTCACACTACCTTCGCCTTTCCCGTTACGGATTAGAAAAAGATATTCAATATTGCCTTACACCTGATATTGCCAATATTTTACCGGTTTACACAAATGGAAAGCTCCTTGTTTCCACCTGTGCAACCGCATCCGGCGAACACCACCTCGTTGATGTATAACCTGCCGGGGGCTTTCTCACCTAAGCTTTTTTTTGTAATTTCGCCAATTAGCCCTTTTTGATTGAAGAGGGAAAATGTTGAATTATTCGCAAGCATGGCCTTACCACATTTAATTAAGTTTGTTTATAATAATGGTACAGAAGAAGTAATCCGGCGCGGAAAGAAAATTCATGCTATCAGCTATGTTGAACTGGTTGAACATGATGAGTTGCTGGGTTCTGTTACCTTCCGTGTAAAAGATGACAGCTACGCCACGTACTATAAAGTTTACGTTCAAAAATATAAGGACCCCAAAGTAATGTCCGTTCGCTGTAGCTGCCCCTATAACCTGGGGGAAATCTGCCGGCATGAAACGGCTGCCTTATTGCAGTTGCAGGATCTGCTCGACAAAAATGCACTTGGAGAAAAAGAGATTCTGTATCACCAGCGTCATACAGTAATCAAAATGAAAAATATTGAACTTAAAAGCATCAGGCTCTTAAGTTCACCCGAGAGTTTTTCGGAAGCCGAAAAAATGCTGCAAATTCAAAAGGCTAATATTTTTGCTGCGGCTAATGAAAGAGTAGAGGCAACCCTTGTATGTAATGGTGAAGCCTTTCCGGTAGTGCTTCAAAAAAATGAAGAAAGAAATTTTGACACGTCCTGCAAATGTGATGAACAGGGTCATCCGCTCTGTGTACACAAAGTGGCACTTTTTCTTCAACTCCTTAATGCATACGGCCCGTTTTATTTTGACTCGATTCGCAACTGGGATAAACAAAAAAATAAACTGTTGGAAGCCTATGGCTATTCACTGGAGGATGACCTGACCGGCAAGTTTGAATTTAGCTATAAAGACGGGAAACCCTTTTTGCGCGTTTTGGACACCTCTATTAAGAGAACCAACGCGGCAGGCATTACCGGCAATATTGATTCCCGAACACCCGCAACCGAAAAGGAAGTTGTGGTAGCCGAAGATGAAATACCACGTTCCGGCGACAATGATCCGAGTGCCCGCATTGGGATCGTTTTTAATGCAAATTATAAGGCATACCCGCATTTTGTGGTGGAAGCCATTAGTGGAGAAATAAATGAAACAGGAACGGCCTTTGTTGGCAAAACAAAGAGTGTGGACCTCACCAAATTCGTAATCACCGACGGTTATCCGGAGTCCGATAAACAACTCCTTCAACAGATTCGTAAACTCGGCGAAGCAGAAGTAAACAAATATGTAAGCCGGAATTCTCCGTTTTCGGGCATCTGGGAAAACATTATTCAGCATGAGGATGACAAGCTCCCGGAGGAAACCCGGGCGCTGATTGTTGAATATAATTATCCTAAGTTGCTTAAAATTTTCTCTGAGCAAAAAGACAATATGCTTGTGTTTTTTCTGCCACAGGGGAAGAGTTTTGTTACCAGCAACCTCGTTTCTGCCCAACTGTCAGAGGAACCTGCTGTTCCAGTGATTCGTGTTAGTGATGAGAATGACCATATTGAAATAGCCTGCCACGTGCAGGTTAACGGTATGGAAGTACCCCTATTGGAAAACGAATGGGCGAGTCACCTGCTTTTTAAATATGCCGACACCTTTTACAACTGGAGCAAACAGGATGATATTCTCGAAATTGAAAAATTCAATCTTTCTGAAAACTTAAGGATCAACAGGGAAGATTGGCCCGATTATCTGAAACACACTATTGTTCCGCTAACGAAAGAATATAAGGTACGCTTTTCCGAAAATCTTGTACAGGAAGTTAAGGACGGCGAGCCGGAAGTACGGGTGCTTTTGCAGGAAAAGGGTGACTATCTGCTTTTTATTCCCATATTCTCGTATAAAGGTTTTGAAACGAAATACAACGCAAAAGATATTATTACGCTGCCGATAAATGATAAAGTGCTGGAAATTCATCGAAACCATCAATCTGAGTTACAGTTTATTAAAAAATTGGAAAGTCTGCATTCCAATTTCATGCATCCCGAAGGGTCGGCGACGCTGGCGTTAAAAGGAACAGATGTGTTAAAGAACAACTGGTTCTTTTTGTTTATTGACAGCATGAAGGAAAACAATATTCCGGTTACCGGATTGGAAGTGCTAAAAAACTTTCGGTTTAATACTGCCCGTCCTGCTACCGAAATCCACATTAGCAATGGTGTAGATTGGTTTGATGCTAAGGTGAAAGTGGTTTTCGGTGAACAACATGTAACCATTGATGAGATTAAAAGGGCACTGACCAACAAGCAGCAGTTTGTTCAACTTAACGACGGCACCTTAGGCATTCTACCGGAAAACTGGTTAAAAAAATATTCCTTACTATTTAGGGTAGGCGAAGGAAAAAACAATGAACTGCGTTTGTCTAAATATCATTTGAGTGTTATAGACGAACTCTATGACGAGCGGAACGAAGCCGAAGTACTAATTGAGCTCGAAGAAAAATACAACAGGCTGCGGGGCTTCAACCGAATTAAGGAAATTGATGCACCGCCCCGGCTTGCCCATATTTTACGTCCCTACCAAATTGCCGGATACCATTGGCTGAATTATTTAAGTGAAGTAGGGTGGGGTGGTATTTTAGCCGATGATATGGGATTGGGAAAAACAGTGCAGGCATTGTCTTTTCTGCAATTTTACCGCGACACTCACGGTGATCTCAAGGCTTTAGTGGTTTGTCCTACCACTTTAATGTTTAACTGGGAAAATGAAATAAAAAAATTTACTCCCGACCTTACCTATCATATTCATCATGGTGCCGAACGGGGCCGGGTTAAGGAAAGATTTGATGGTTATAATGTTGTGATCACAACATATGGAACACTACGGAGCGACATCAAATTACTCACCGAATTTGCTTTCGACTATGTGATTCTGGATGAATCACAAGCTATCAAAAACCCTCAAAGTAAAGTAACCAGGGCGGCAGGGTTGCTGTTGTCAAAAAACCGGCTTTGCCTGAGTGGTACGCCGTTGCAGAACAATACCTTCGATATCTTTGCCCAGATGAACTTCCTAAACCCGGGCATGTTGGGCAGTGTAGAATATTTCCGGAATGAATTTGCAACTCCTATTGATAAGTTTGGTGAGCAGGACAGGAAGGAGCATCTTAAAAAATTACTCTATCCGTTTATTCTACGCCGAACAAAAGAACAAGTAGCCCAGGATCTTCCGGACAAAACGGAAACGATTCTGTTTTGTGAAATGCAATCCGAACAGCGTGAAATATATGAAGCGTTCCGAATGGATTATCGCAATAAGATTTTGGGGGTAATTAATGAACAGGGTATTCAAAAATCACAACTTACTATCCTGCAGGGATTAATGAAACTAAGGCAGATCTGTGATTCACCGGCTATTATGAATGAACCTGAGGTATATCCCAATCATTCCATTAAGCTGGAAGAACTGGCAAGAGAAATCACAGAAAATATTAGTAACCACAAAGCGCTTGTTTTTTCTCAGTTCCTGGGAATGCTGGCACTGATCAGGGAGAAACTAAAGTCGCTGGATGTGCCTTTTGAGTATTTCGATGGAAGCACCCCGGCTCACGAAAGAGAAAGAGCAATTACGCGTTTTCAGGAAGATGACGATTGCCGCGCATTTCTTATTTCGTTGAAAGCAGGTGGCGTGGGGTTGAATCTTACTGCCGCCGATTACGTATATATTGTTGATCCGTGGTGGAACCCGGCAGTTGAACAACAGGCAATTGACCGTACCCACCGAATTGGGCAAACCAAAAACATTTTTGCCTATCGCATGATATGCAAGGACACCATTGAAGACAAAATATTGCAATTGCAGGAGAAGAAACGATCGCTTGCAAGAGACCTGATTGCAGATGACAATACTTTTGTTAAGAGCCTGTCTAAGGAAGATGTGGAATATCTATTCAGCTAAAGAAGGCAAACTTTTGGCATATCCAATTTGAAATTCGGCGATCTTAAACAGCAAACATCCTGCTATAAGCTTTCCAGGTCACTCTTTGGACGCCTTTTTCTATGGTAATATTTAATGGGGTAGAAATCCGGACGCTGCATAATTTTATTGAGTAAGCTGAAAAACAGCCGGTTGAGGTCAATAGTTTTCTTTGACGTTAAAGCGTTCATGGTGGTAATTTAAATAAGGATTGGAAATGTGATATAGGAAAACGAAGCCTAAAAGGTTTTATTATATTCGCACCAAAGATGTTAATTAAGGTTAATATAATCCGGTGATGCAGGGTGGAAAATATACTTTTGTTGCGATGAACCGGAAATTCAATATATCAGTTGGTTTGATGGTTGCAGCCATAATTCTGGTTGCTGCCTTTCAGGTATATTGGATCAAGTTAAAAATTGAAGAGGAGAAACGGATACTTCGTTTTCGCACCAACGTGATCTTTCGTGAAACTGTTTTCGATTTGCAGTCATCTAAACTCAAATTAGACAGTTCTATTCGCTATCGTTACGGGTTGCCGCCAGATATAGCACGTTTTACCGAAACCGTCAGAAAACGCCTCGATGACTCCTCCATTAGTTTTCCGCCGCAGCCAACGCGCAATTCCATTATTACCGTGGAAAGACCCGCCAACTCGGTATCGGACGATACGGATTTGCGCAGGGGCTATGAGGCAGGCGGGCGTTTCTACGAATTTCTCATTGGTATAGACTCCCTCCAGGATTCTTTGCGTGTTCTTGATATCCGAAAAACATTCACGACCAATCTGACCAAAGAAAATATCAACGTCCCCTTCAGTATCCTCAAAACAGAGGAAACAGACCTTAACCGAAAATCGCCGAAGCGCCCTGAATGGAACAAAGCCACAATAGGATTTACTCATCCCATTAGTTACCAGGTGGAGTTAGGAGATACGTTTCAATATATTTTTGAAAAGGTACTGCCGCAAATCATTTTTTCTGTTTTCCTCATCGGGCTCACGATCACTGCTTTTTTTGTTTTGTACCGAAACCTCAGGACGCAACGCAGGCTTACCGATATTAAAAACGATTTTATCAGCAATATTACCCATGAGCTTAAAACGCCCATTTCAACAGTGAGCGTGGCTATTGAAGCCATCAAGAATTTCAACGTCATTCAACAACCCGAGCGAACGAAAGAGTACCTCGGCATAGCAGGCAACGAATTAAACCGGTTGTCTATGCTGGTAGATAAAGTGCTTAAACTCTCTATGTTTGAAAAGCACCAAACCGAACTTCAATACCAGCGTTTTGATATAAAACAACTTGCAACCGAGGTAATCGCCTCCATGGGTCTGCAGTTCGAAAAAGCAAAAGCAAAAGTTGAACTCAGAAGTTTTGGTAACAACTTCATGATCACCGCAGATCACATGCATATCAGCAGCGTACTTTATAACCTTTTGGATAATGCCTTAAAGTACAGCAGAGAGAAACCGATTGTGGATATACACATCATTTCCAAAGACAATGAGTGGGTGGAAATCCGTGTAAAAGATAATGGCATCGGTGTACCCGCAGCATATAAGACCAAAATTTTTGAGAAATTCTTCCGGGTGCCAACCGAAAACAAACACAATATCAAAGGCTATGGCCTCGGGCTGAGTTATGTGGCCCATATTGTAAGCCAGCATCACGGTACAATTACATTGCACAGTGAACCGGGTAAAGGAAGCGAGTTTATCATTAAATTACCCTTTGCTCATGAAGAGAACTAAAATTTTGTACGTAGAAGACGAAACCTTTCTGGCAAAAATTGTAAAAGAAAGCCTGGAAAGCAGAGACTTCGATGTGTTGCTGGAAATGGATGGCGGCGATGCATTGGAACGATTCAAAGAATTCTCCCCCGATATTTGTATTCTGGACATTATGCTTCCTAATAAAGACGGCTTTGCCATCGCCGAAGACATCAGGAATATAGATGCCAACGTTCCCATCATTTTTTTAACCGCCAAAACCCAAACCTCCGATCTGGTAAAGGGGTTCCGTAAAGGGGCTAACGATTATATTCGAAAGCCATTCAGCATGGAAGAGTTGATTGTGCGTATTGATAATGCATTACGCTATCAGCATGAAGCAACCCGTAACGCCCCCGACCAGAAAGATGATATCCCATTGAGCCATTATTTATTTAACCCACACCGGCAAACGCTTACCATTGGCACACAAGAGAAAAAGCTGTCTTTCAGAGAAAGTGAGTTGCTCAGGCTGTTGTATGAAAACCGCGAGCAGGTGATAGACAGGCGCGAGATACTAAACGTGTTATGGGGAAGCGATTCGTTTTTTAATTCACGAACACTAGACGTGTACATCACCAAACTCAGGGGATATCTTAAAGAGGATCCGGCCCTGGAGATAATAACCGTTAAGGGGATCGGTTACCGTTTTGTATTGGAATAAAAAAATAGCCTGATCTCCGTAGCAGACCAGGCTTCAACCTTAACCATTCTTATATTAACCTAACCATTTAATACAGTAGAACTGTGTAAGTATCTTTTATTGGGTGAATAGATGAACAAACAGGACCCACCTTTTATCACATCAATAATAGCTTTGTGGTGCTCAGTAGGTATAGCCGGACAACCGAAACTCCTTCCCAACATTCCATTTTCAATGAGATAGTTGTTATTGGCATAGGACGCGCCATGAATAACAATTGCCCGCCGCATTGCCTTATCATTAATATTCCTTTCCACTCCCTGTAAACGCAGCGAATACCCGTTTTCCCCTCTGTAAGTATCTTGCGTAACGTAAAATCCAAGGCTGCTTTTGTGTGAAGCTACCGTGTTGGAAAAGCTGTGTGCGTATTCCATTCCTGAGTTTCTTCCATGAGCTACACGGGTATTGAACAGGAGTTTAATATTTTTCAGGTCAATGATATACATTCTTTTCTCTTGCGATGATTTGGAAAAATCTACGATGGTAAGCACACTGTCACGGGTCAGTATCCCTTTACCGGACAATCTGCTAAATCCTTTCATAGCCATTTCAAGAACATCTTTCTGCAACCCCAACTCACCGAGGCGCATACTGTCGTATAATCTGTTTACAAAAAGGTGGCGGGCTTCTAACCGAAAATCACCAGGAAGATAATAAGTAACATTAGGAAGAACGGGCGTAAAACGATCCGGTTTTAGGGCGCCCGACATCAGCACAGGCACAAGAGCAATGAGGCAAAGCTTTAGCTTGTCGGGTACGAAATGGAATTTCATCGGATTATAATTTCTACGCCTCATATAAACGACATTCACTCCTGCATATTGTTAATAATAAGTTCGCGAAAGCAACTTCATCTCTCCGAAAAGTATCAGTTAAATTTCCTTAAAATCAGCAGCGTTGCCGAATTTGGAAGAACGACAAAGGTAGGTGTTGCCAGATAAAATTTTCTATTGTTTTGACATACATTAACAGATTTAAGGGAAGTACCGGGGCTCAACCTGGCACAGACGACTTCATCTTGCCAAGGATGTGATTAATATCCCGGGTAATTGTATAAACCAGATCAAACTGGTCGGTAATCGTTTTCAATCCGGATAGCGTTTTTCTCACGTCGCTTTGATCGGTTCCTTCTTCAAGTTCTGCAACCCGCTGTGTTACAAGCTGCTGAATAATGTCCCGAATTCGGGAAAATCCTTTTTCGGAGATTTCGCCGGCAGAGCCGGATGCATTTTCCGCCAATTGGATGCCTTGTTGCATCTGTGAAACAATGCTCCGGGCTACCGGCTTAAATGCGTCGGAATGGTACCTCGTCGCTAACGAACGCGAGTAGGTTCCCAGGGTAGCAATATGCGAACTGAGCATATGGTTACTTACCACCAGTTGGTGAAGCAACTCCGGTTGACTGGTTTTGTTCCGCGGTTCAGACAAAAGACGTTGGAAGGCATCTGAGAGATTCGCTAATGCAACATAGGTTTCCTTTCGTGCCATCTTGTACTCGGCCATCTGCGGAGTGAAGCCATAAAACGCACTTGCTACCGAATTAAAATACTTCAGGTTGGCTTTCATCAACTTACGAATATACTCAGGCACCTGTTCCTGTTCCCACCTCGGAAACACGAAGAGTGCGGCAATAAACGAAATAACTGAACCGATTGCTGTATCTATCACCCGGTCTGTTGCTAAACTCCGAAAATCTACAGGGTGCATGAAATGGAAAGAAAATAAAACAAATAGGGTAATGCCTGCCACACTAAGAGAATATTGAATCTGCAAAAAGCTATACCCAACAATCATTGAAAGCACCATCAGCCCAAAAAGTATGCTGTTGTTTTGTACAAAATACAATACGGCAAAAGCGATTACTGCACCGGCAATAGTGCCCGACAACCGTTCTATATTTCTTTTCTTGCTGATACTATACGCCGGCTTCAAAATAGTAATAATGGTTAGTAATATCCAATAACTGTGACCAAATGGAAAGAGTTGCCCAATGATGAACCCCACTAAAACACAAATGCCTATGCGCAGAGAATGCCGAAAGATATTAGACTGAAAGGAAAAGTTTTCTGCCAGCAATTTGGGGTCAAACTCCTGTCTGGATACAAATTTCCTTGCATCAACTTCCTGGTGTGCCGAATATCCGGACTCACTGCTGTACGTTGTGTAGGCACGCATCCGGTTTATCCGCTCATCAATATCCTTAATCGAGTTAAGGATATGTCTCAAACTTATAAACCCCTCCAACGTTGTAGCGTTTAAATATTCATTCTTATACATTTCAAATTCCTGCTCCGTTTCTCCGATCAATTGATATAGCGTTCTGCTCTCACGTGACGGCAGCCCGCTTTGAATGACCAGCCCCATTTTCTCTAAGTCATCAGCAACTTCAACAATAAGCCGGCGAAAAACGCCCATGATGCGGTCATCTTTAAAATATGCCCTTAACGCTTTATAATTCTGCTGAGAGGTCATTACCTGTTCAAACAAATCAATGGAATCAATAAACATCATTATCAGCACGCGGCCTTTTGCAGTGGACTCCCGGGTAAAGCCCCTGGCAGCGAACAATAATTCTCTCAATTGTTCCTGCTGCTGATGTATACGTATTTGAAGAGGTAACAACTCTTTATAAACCTCATCGTCAACAACCCCGCTTTGATACAGGCGTGATTTTGTTTTCAGGTAAGAGGCGGTAAGCATAACCGATTCGCCAAGTGCCTGTTGAATAAGCCTGTACGGACGCAACGTGTACAAAAACAGGCTTAAGAGCATATACCAAACCCCACCAGCCAAAATAAACAACGCATCCGCCATCACTCGATCTTGTTCGTGATGAACGTCAATATTCAACACCATAACAATAATAGCAATAAGCCCCACCGAGTTAGCCCGGCTGCCATAGATGCCTATGAAAGAAAGAAAGAAACTAAATACCGTTAATTCAACAGCCAATACCCAGGGAAAGTGGTGGGTATAACCAATGATAATTGCAATAGTAAAATTAAGCGCATTGCTTACCAGCATTCCATTCCTGCGATGGTGGATGGGGCCGGGTGAGTCGGTAAGGCTAACCATCAGGGCACCTAACGGCAGGGCTATAGCAAAAGACAGCCAGTTGTAATAATACAACAGCAAAGCAGGCAACAGGGCACCAACCGTTATCCGAAGCCCCTTGGTAAGGTATTGCCCCGTTACAAATTTTTTGAATTCATTGAGGTAATTAAAGTCCGAAATAGTACGCAGCATCAGCGCACAAAATTAAATGGAAATACATTTTTGGAAATCAAATCAATTTGATGTGGGGCACTTATACGAGGTGAGTGTAAACGCCAGGCCTACTTCTGCCATCACATACGCATCTGCCTGATTGCGGAAGCCCCGCTGACGTCCTTTAGTACCGATTCTAACACCATCACCAGTTTCGTTAGACCTGTCCTGCAATGCATACCAAAGGGTAGAGCCGCCACCGGGCAATGTAGCAGGAAATGCGTCTGGAAAGTAATAAGAGCTTACATCGTCAAGATAGTCGGTTGTGGTAAACCGGTAGGCCACTTCAAACGAAAGATTGATGTTGGGGTTGATGTTATACTTTACACCCATGCCTAAAGGCATACAAAAAGCCACCGCACTATATGGCTTACGGTCAGGATACAAAGAAGACCCCTGCCCCTCGGTACCCAACGGGCGGAGAAAATGCTTTTTCCCCCGGTAATACGCGTAGGGATTATAGTTGAAAGCACCTACGCCTAACGTAACATAAGGGGTAAATCCAAATTCGGGTACGCCCGGCACAAAACGCATAAAGTTAAAGTCTCCCTGAATGGTGGCTTCCCAAATATTGCTGTTGAAGCTTAGGTTACGTCTTTTCTGAAAATCGTTCTTGCTATATATGTCGGAGTACCCCAACTGCGCAAAATGGGCGCCGAGACGAAGGGCAATATACTCGCCAAATTGTTTACGAAAAAAAATACCTACTGCCGGTTTAGGCCGGTTTACCGCCGCGTTTGTATTGATATCACCAAAGTAATGTGCAGCACCCACTGTTACCCCTATCTCACCTTCCTGTACTACCCCATCTACCTGTGCGGAACCGGCAATAACAAAAAGCAAAAACAAAATAGAAAAGAATACCCGCTTCATTAAAACATGCGTTTGTTGTTCAAATCCCACTCTCTACACAGATGTGCAACTACCGGCGCAGTCGAAAAGCCAAAAACTGCAACCAGCAATTTTGCCGAATGCAAAATACAAGATTAACATCGAATCTCAATAATATAAAAAACGATTTTAATGAAATCTTAATAGATACTATTTGTCGCTCTGCAGCAGAAAATTGCGAATTTCAACCGATATTGTCACCTTATTATTAACCACCAGGCAGATATGGTAGCACATGATGAGGGAATGCATGCCGGAAAACAGGAAATAGGAATGTTGCTACGTGCTGTGCCTGTTCAAGTTAACTTCAAATGCCCGCAATTAAAACCCAGCGACACAGCTCAAAAAAGGAGGTTATCATCAGCAAAGCCGCCAAACTTTTCCGGGAGAAAAGCTTTTCCGGAACCTCAATGAGGGACTTGGCCGAAGCGGTAGGGGTGGAAGCCGCCAGTTTATACAATCATATTCAGTCAAAGGCTGAGATATTACAGGTTATCTGTTTTAAAGTTGCAAATATCTTCATGGAACACCTTGAAAGGATTGAAGTGAACCAGCAATCTTCAATCGAAAAAATTAAGGACATCCTTCGTTTCCATATTCAGCATATGATAAACAACTTTGAGGAGGTATATGTGGCAGACAGAGAATGGCGGCATCTGAACGAGCCCTATTTGTCTAACTTCAAGGTGCAACGAAAAAATTACCGGCAACGGATCGCCGCAATTATTGAAAATGGTATTCAGAAAAAAGAACTAAAATCAATAGATGCTCCCACAGCGGTACTGATGATGTTGCATGCAATCAGTGGAATCGAATCCTGGCATCGTTCTAAACAAAAAATATCGGCCGAACAGTTGGAGGAAAACATGATCGTCATCTTAGTGGAAGGTCTGGAGAAATAAGAACCCGTACCGTAGCAAACCGTACGAAAACTGCATTTTTTGCATGCCATGGTATTTTAACGGTAATCATTTTGTTTCTATCAACAGGTTTAGTCTTCGTTAGGTTTTACCTTTCGCCGCCCCTCCTTTATTTTTCCCTTTATTTTCTTTTCATCAATACGCTTTTGCCGGGAGGCTTTCGTGGGTTTACCGGCTATTCGCTTGAGGGGAATAACCAGCGACTGGCTGATTATATCATTGATTTTTTCAACTGCTAATTTTTTGTTGGCCAATTGCGTACGGGCCTCCTGCGATTTAACCATCAATAACCCGTCCGCATTAATCTTTTTCCTAAGCTTTTGTTTTGCCAGGTGCTTTTGTCCATCAGTGAGCAATGCTGATCGGTCTATATCAAAATAGGCTTCCACCATAGTTTCTACCTTATTTACGTGCTGACCACCCTTGCCGCCACTTCTCGCTGTTTTAAAAACAATTTCTTTCCTGACATTAATTTTATCCATAGAAACAAAAGATTCGTTTGCCCGATAATTTACTTTTTTTTGAAAAATAATTGTACGCGGGAAATTAGTTTTTTTTCACCACTATTTTTTCCCCTTAATTTGCGGCGCACTAAATATTATAACAATATGAGGGCAGTTATACAACGGGTATCGGAAGCTTCCGTTATTGTTGATGGTAATATTAGTGGGAGAATAAACGCTGGACTAATGGTGCTGCTGGGCATAACCGATTTGGATACTGTAGAAGATATAGAGTGGTTGAGCGCAAAAATTGTGCAGATGCGGATATTTGATGATGCTGACGGGGTGATGAATATCAATATACAGGATGCGGGAGGAGATATACTTCTGGTGAGTCAGTTTACCCTATACGCATCCACCAAAAAAGGCAACCGACCTTCCTACAGCCTCGCCTCCAAAAGTGAAATTGCCATCCCCCTTTACGAAAAGATGATCCTTCAGTTGGAAAAGAATATGGGAAAAAAAATACAAACCGGTATTTTTGGCGCTGATATGAAGGTGGCGCTTGTTAATAATGGCCCGGTTACGATTATTATAGATTCCAGGAACAGGGAATAGACTATATCGTGTTTTGGCAGGGGTTTTGCAGCTTCAGGCGCGTCATCGCAACATTACCAAACCGCTACCCTCCATCCAAAAAACCCGAAAATCGCATCATGATACAATCCGCGGAAGATATTCAACGACTAAACGAAAGGATACAGGAAGCAGGTGGTTTTGTTGATCGCCTGGAAAAAGAAATCGCCTCTATTATCGTGGGTCAGCAATATATGATTAACCGCCTGCTGATAGGCTTACTCAGCAACGGACATGTGTTGCTGGAAGGAGTACCCGGATTGGCAAAGACCCTCTCTATAAAGTCGCTTGCCCAGGCAGTAAACGGAAAATTCAACCGTATTCAATTTACGCCCGATCTTTTGCCGGCAGATGTAATTGGAACGATGATCTATAATCAGCAGCAACACGAATTTGTAGTAAGGAAGGGTCCCATCTTTGCCAACTTCATTTTAGCTGATGAAATTAACCGTGCACCGGCCAAAGTGCAAAGTGCGTTGCTGGAAGCCATGCAGGAGCGGCAGGTTACTATTGGCGAAACCACCTATAAACTCGATGAACCTTTCCTGGTGTTGGCCACGCAAAATCCTATTGATCAGGAAGGAACCTATCCGTTACCTGAAGCACAGGTTGACCGGTTTATGCTGAAAGTATTGATAGATTATCCAA
>JADZFY010000005.1 GCA_020854215.1 Chitinophagaceae bacterium
AGAGAAGGGTGGACTTTTTGTATTGAGAGGAAAAGAAAGCGGTTTGTATTCATTAAATGATTTGGGAGTAGGGATAGGAGGAATCTCCATATCAGGAGGGGTAGAGGCTATGAAGTATTACAGTTCAGCAGCGAATGTTTTGAAGAGTCAATTTTATGGTAATCGTTATGAGGGAAACCTGTCTATAACGCTGGCTAGTGTAAATCTTGGGATTACTGGGATGATTTCCAGAGATGTTGGTAATGGTTTTTTCGTTATAGTTCTTGGATATTCACTTGCACTCGACGCAATGCCGTTCAATATTGGCTTTGGTTTTAACAAAGGTGTTACCACTGACTCTTTTTACAAATTGAATACAATAAGAGATATTTTTAAAACATGGTGGTAAAAATGAAAAAAAAATGGATTATAAAAGTGCCTTTTAAAATAGTGATTATTATAATCATAGTAATGATAACATTCTTTAGTATTGTAATTTCGATTGGTAATAGGGTAACGAAAAATTATATAAAAGCCACCTTTGAAACGGAAATACCTCTTTCACATATAACGTTGAATAGAGAGTATGGCTATCTAAGAAGTGCCATCTTTTATAAAAAAAATCATTATATCAGTACGTCAGCAAATTTAATTGGAGAAAACATATTCGATCGAAATATCTGGCAGTCTAACGGTCCGATTATTGATTTTGACACCATACCATATGTGTATTCACTCGATGATTTAAAAGCCCCATATCGTTTGTTTAAAAAAGCAAACAATGACACTATTAACGTAATAAAGGGTCAGTATATCATAAAATTTTTATTAACTAAAGATTAGAAATGAAGCAACATATTGTGGCACTTGATAGTGTATGGTACTATAAAAGTCATCCGTCCAGACTTGCGGCTTATGTTGGGCAAGGTATGCACAAGCATCAACTAATTTTATAAAAAGCGATAATCAAACCGTAAATGTCAAACCATGCTAATTAAAATATTGATTCCCCTGTTCCTGCTTTTCTCCTTTCAAACAATAGCCCAGGAAATCCCCGCCGGCAGTTGCGGCTTGCTAATGACCTACGATGCCGCAGGCAACCGCATTAAAAGAGAATACTATTGCAATAACGGAAGCAACCGTATATCCAGTCCGGAGTTGGCCAAGCAGCAGGAAGCTGCCAGTACAGGTTTTGAAGAAGTGGATGCGTTGTACCCCAACCCTACAACGGGTAAGGTTTATATTACATTCAGTAAGCCGCTAGACAATGCTGTTATTCAAATTTTAGATGTAAACGGGAAGGTGATACAAAAAGTAAAAGGCCGTGGGACAAGGCTGGAATTTGATTTATCTGGTCAGCCCGGAGGAACTTATTTTATTTTGATTAAAAGCAATGGAGTGGTTATAAACAAAAAAGTGGTGAAACAGTAATGGAATGGGCATTGAAAAGTTCCATGAAAACTGTTTTTCTTCGGAACGGAGTTCCGGAAGAACATATTGGGTACGGAGTCTGGAGACTCCGTACAGCAGGAATAGTTGATATTGAAATAATGGAGCCGGGAAAATATAATTTAATTTTCCCGGCTTTTTTGTGACATCCAATTCATCCTGCGCATTACTGCTTCTTATTTTCCAATATCAATCAGCTCCACATCAAAGATAAGGGCTGCGCCACCGGGTATAGCACCGCCGGCACCCTGTTCGCCGTAACCCAGTGTGTAGGGAATATAAAATTTGAATCTTGAACCTACCGGCATTAACTGCACACCTTCTGTCCAGCCTTTAATCACCTGGTTCAGTGCAAAGGAAATGGGTTCACCCCTATCGCGTGAACTGTCAAATTTCTTTCCATTGATCAGGAAACCTTCATAATGCACTTTAACGGTACTGGTGTCGGAAGGCTTAGGGCCGGTGCCTAATTTCAATACTTCATACTGAAGTCCGCTGGGCGTAACTTTTACTCCTTCTCTTTTCTTGTTTTCGGCAAGAAATTTTTCGCCTTCCTCAATAGTGGCCTGCGATTTTTTACGCATAAAAGCCTGTAGTTGTTCTCTTACTGTCATATCTGCCTGTTGAGTAGTTAATAATGTTTTTTTGTCTTTCAGTACTTCTTCAAATCCTTTGTTCATTAAAGCGTAGTTAATTGTATCTACACCCTGCGATTTAAAGAAAGTGGCATCAATCATTCCCAGAGCATAGCTTAAACTATCTAACGAACTGGATAATACGGGTGTTTTTGGCTGGGGTGCGGCATAAACAATATGTTGGGTATTTGCCGCCATTTCTCTCACAGACGAACAGGCAGCAAGGGTACTCATTAAAATTATCGTTACAGCACAGTAAACAGCATTCTTAAGCATTGTGTTGTTCATGAAAAGTGGGGTTTGTTAATATGTAATGGTGATTTATTCATTTTTTAATGCGTGACCGGTAAGATGGATGAATACATCTTCAAGATTGGCTTTTTTTACTTCTTTGGGCCGTTCAAATCCGGATGCTACCAGGTCATCAATCAACTGGTCGGGTGATTGTAATGCAATAATCCTTCCTTCATCTATAATGGCCACTCTGTCGCATAAAATTTCTGCTTCGTCCATATAGTGCGTCGTAATAATTACAGTACATCCATTGGAACGGATATTACGGATCAGTTCCCAAAGATTCCTGCGGGCATGGGGGTCCAGTCCGGTGGTAGGTTCATCTAAAAAGATGATTCTTGGTTTATTAATTAAGGTAGTAGCAATAGAAAACCGTTGCTTTTGACCACCGCTGAGTTCCTTATACTTACTGTTTGCTTTATCTTCAAGATTTACCAGCCGGAGAAGTTCTGCCGGGCGAACGGGTTCGTTATAAAGCCCGGCAAATAAATGAATCAGTTCGGTTAGATTTAATCCCGGATAGAATCCGGAAGACTGGAGTTGCACACCAATGATCCTTTTTATCTTGTCTGCCTCTTCATCAAGGTTAAAACCATCTATCCATACTTCACCGCTCGTTTTTTTGCGCAGCGTTTCCATGATTTCCAATGTGGAAGATTTTCCGGCGCCATTGGGGCCAAGCAACCCGAATATCTCGCCTTCATACACTTCAAAACTTATCCCCTTTACCGCTTCGAAATGGCCATAGTTTTTCACCAGGTCCTTAACGGTAATGACTTCCTTTTTATACATGCGCGGCAAGATAATACAGTTACAGGTTCTAACAAATTATTTAACATGGGTAGGTGAGTAGGCAACAACGGTAAAAATCAGGAGATTTTCTTTTGAAATTCATAGCCGCGGAAAGGCATACCGTTAACTTTGCCTGCGTTCCATTCGATTACACACAACAACACGCTATGAAAGTCTTTAAATTCGGCGGTGCCAGCATCAACAGTATTGAGCGGATAAAACAACTGGCTGCCATTCTCCAAAATTATCCCAATGAAAAAAAAGTAGTAGTGATTTCAGCTATGGGAAAAACCACCAATGCATTGGAGAAAGTGGTTGAGGCTTTTTATCAGGGTAGAAAAGCGGAGGCAGCGGAGTGGTTTGAGCGGATAAAAAGGCAGCACCAGGATACGGCAAAATATTTGCTCGTAACAAATGCCAATGAAACAGATATTCGGCTATCGCATTTGTTTGCAGAAGTGGAATGGACGATGCATGACGAACCTGCAAGGGCCTTCAACTACTATTATGATCAGATCGTATGTGCGGGTGAGTTATTTTCTACCACCATCATCAGTGCTTATCTTAATGAAAAAGGCATTCGCAATAAATGGGTGGATGTAAGAGACATCTTTAGAACCGACGACCATTTCAGAGCCGCCGGAATTGACTGGCCGGTTACTGAAAGAAATATCCGTGAAAAAATTTCACCCTTATTGGATGAGTACGATTTGGTAATTACCCAGGGATTTATTGGTGCCACCGATGAAAATGAAAGCACCACGCTGGGAAGAGAGGGTAGTGATTACAGTGCCGCTGTATTGGGGAATTTGTTAAACGCCTCCGAAGTAACCATCTGGAAGGATGTAGAAGGTATTATGAATGCCGATCCCAAAACTTTTCCGCAGGCAGTTGTTATTCCGGAGCTGAATTATGATGAGATCATTGAAATGGCTTACTATGGCGCACAGGTGATTCACCCTAAAACCATTAAGCCGCTGGAGAATAAAGCTATCCCTTTGTTTGTGAAATGTTTTTTGGATCCCTTGCTGCCTGGTACGGTCATTCGGCATAAAGCAACAGGCAAACTTCCCCCCATCATAATCGTAAAAAACAATCAGGCGCTCCTGAATTTACATTCTAAAGATTTTTCTTTCATAGAAGAAAGCGCTATTTCACAACTCTATCGTTTTCTTGCTGAAAAGAATATTACCGTTAATCTCCTTCAAACCGGTGCGGTAACCGTGATGGTATGCACAGACGACACGAATGATAATGTTAATCAACTGGCCGCGGCCTTGTCCGGAACATTTGACGTACAGGTTGAAAAACAACTCCGTCTGCTTACTATCCGGCACTATACCACTCCGGTGATTACAGAAATGACGGAGGGGAAGACCATTGTTTTGCAGCAGCAATCGCGGCACACGGTACAATGCTTAACAAGGTAAGAAATGCAGAACGGACATGGTAAGGGTTGAGTGATGCGTTGGTTGTTCTGATTGCAGATCACCGGTTTCGGGAGTGGGCGCATTGTCATGCCGCATTTAATGGTGTGCGTTATTCCCAACCTGATAGCCGATGGTGTAAAATGGTATACACATATATTCAGAACCTCGGCACAGGGCATTGCATCTGCCTAAGACTTTGATTGTACGAATTGTAAAACCCGTTGTATAACAAAGCAAACTCCGATGCTCCCCGCATGTTGTTATAATTCTTTAAGGATGAGGTGGTAGCATCATACGAAAACATCAGTCGAACTGATTTCCATTGAAAGCCGATCATCGGAATTACTGCATCGCTTCCCCGGTAATACAATCCTCCTATTACTTGTTTTTCTCCATCACCCGAAAGATTATAGTTGGCGTGAAGTCCAAGTGTGAGTTCTTTTGCTTTTGCCTGTGTAGTGAAGTAAGCGCCCGGACTTACGATTACTCTGTCGTTCAACTTGAGTATTGCATCTGCAAATGCTATATATCTGCGGGCAATAGCGCTGTTGTATCCGTTGGTGTTGTTGAAGAACGACTCTTTGGGTGCGTTTACATGGTGCACGGAAACTCCCGCATGCAGGTAAAGGTTATCTGCGGGGAAATAAGCATAGTTCATACCCACCTGCACGTCTAAGTAATTGACCTGGGTGGCAGCAAAGTTTTCACCATTAGGTGCACCAGCATCAAAGAACTTTCCATTCCACTGGCTGTCAAAAGTAAATTTAGTAACGTCCACTCTTTTATTGGCCCATCCAACATTAAATCCGAGGGATAGTAAACCGGTACTGCCTAACATCTGATGGTAGGCCGCAGAGCCATAAACTTTCGTAGAAGTGAGATTACCGCTACCTGCCACGTCACGCAGTATTACTCCTCCCAATCCTACCCAGCCCGATTCAAACCTGTCGCGGAACACCTGGGCATCTCCAAAAATACTCATGGTTTTAAACTGTGCCGGAATGCTGGCCCATTGCTGCCGGTAATTGGCGCCGATCCGGTAATCGTTCTCCGGTAAAAAGCCGGTGTTTGCCGGATTGGTGGTTAAAGGAGAATTGAAGAACTGAGAAAAATGTAAATCCTGGGCGCCAACAAAAACAGGGAGTCCGGTTAAAGCGCCGAAATACATTAACCACACGAATACAGTTTTTCGGGTAGTTGCACGGTTGTGATTACACCCATGTTGTAAAAGCGCGTGCATTAGGTTCCCCGCGTGTAGACATCTTGTATGTAATATAGATCGTAACATGTTTGTGTCTCCTTTGTATCCATCGGTCTCAATGCAAATAGTCTGGCGATTTAAAACATGAACTGCGAAGTTCAACAAGGATGCTCCCAAGCTATGATTTATCAACCGGATACTATCGGAAATTATCCTATATCAAATATTCAATTTCAAATTTTCAATCTCCAATGCTTTCTCTATCGCAGCAACGTAATATCACCCTTTTTGGTTGCTTTGGTTCCATCTGTAAATTCTATTTCTAAAGTATAGGCGTAGGCGTCCATAGGTTGCAGCACTCCTTTAAATCTTCCATCCCAGCCCTGGTGCGTGTCCGAGGATTCATACACCAATTGCCCCCAGCGGTTATAGATTCTGAAAATCATTTTTCCAATGGCATAACCTCTTACGAATACCTTATCGTTCACGCCATCGCCATTGGGTGAGAAGGCGTTGGCTACCGCAACAGATGGCGAAACAATCGCCGATACGGTTTGACAGGTGGTATCCGGACAGCCGTATTGGTTGAATGCTATCAGGCAGGTGTTAAAGTCGCCGGTAATATTAAACTGATGTACCGGGTTAACCTGAACAGAAGTGTCACCGTCTCCAAAATACCATTTATAGCTTACCGCATTCATAGAGGTGTTGGTATAGGACGTAGGTGTGTTTTCCACCGGTTGAACCGGACTAAATGTAAAGCCGGCTGTGGGAAGCGGACGCACGTTTATTGTGAAAAATGCCGAATCGGATTTATTGCAGGTCATGGTGTCTACCACTACTAATTTTACTCTATACGTGCCTACAGTACTGTAAGTATGTTCGGGCGAAAATTCCGTGGAGGTGCTGCCATCGCCAAAATCCCAGGAAAATGACTGCCCGGCCTCTGAGGTATTATTAAACACCGCACGGTGTGGAACGCAGCCTTCAGGAGGTGTGTCAAAACGAGCCTTAACATTAGGTGCAACCCGCATGGTAAGGGTAAATGTATCCGGCGCATTACAATAGTTGCTGTCTGCCAGGGAAAGTTTTACCGGATAAGTGCCGGGTGCTGGAAACTGGTGTACCACTTTGCCCGGTCCGGTAGTAACTGGCGCAGAGCCGTCGCCGAAATCCCATGTAAAAGTGCTGTCGTGGAAAGGTTTGCCGGGCGGAGCAACGGACGTGTTGGTAAACTCAAAGTTGAGGCTTGCGCAGGGAAGCAGTTTTGCCGCAGTGGCATTGATCTGTGCTTTATCGGATCTTACCCTGATGGTGGTGTAGGCAGTATCGCTAACAATGCATTTGCTGGAATCAATGGAAATAAGCGTTACGTGATAATTACCCACTGTATTGTATGTATTGGACGTGGACGGTACGGTGGTTGTATCTTTATTGCCATCGCCAAAATCCCATACATACAACTTTCCTTTGCGAAGGGTATCCGTGAAATCTACCGTAACCGGTGCGCAACCGTAATCCCGGTAAGGTCTGCCACCTATCGAGGGCCGAATGCCATTGTTTACACCGGAAAAGTCCATTTCAATCTTAACTGCCGCCAGGTTACATTCACTGGGGTTACCCGACCTCGGACGCCACACACCAGGCGTTGTGGGAAAGGTTGTTCCCGGAAAATTACTGATGAAACAGGCTGCGCAAATAGACTGGTAGATTACACCATTGGCATCAAAACGGCTGGTACCTCCATCTACGTGATCACCAAATCCGCCCTTTTGTCCGTAAAATGCACCAAATAAAATATCCTGGGCGTCTTTTTTCAATACAAAGAAATAAAAGTCGCTGCCATCAGTGCTACACCCGTTGGGGAGTACATTGCAGTCCTTTGTTGGCATTCCAAAAGTACCCGAAGTGCGGAACTCATCGGGTGACGATGGCGATAATTTGCCGCCCCATCCTGCCACATACACGTTTTCACATTTGTCTACCGCAAAGGCTACAGGTGAAATATTATAAGTAGATGTACCACTACCAAACACGGTGGAGTAAACGCTTGCCGAAAGGTCGGGCTGCATTTTAACGATAAATTGTTTCGTACCCGGATTGTTGTACACGTTGGGCGAAACCGGCCATGTGCCCAGCGTAACCCCTGTAACATACGGAAACCCGCTGGGGTCAAACTTTAAACCATATATGGCATCCATGCTGTTCGTTCCCAGGTAGGTTGTTTTTTGCAATGTACCGGCATTATCGAAAACGGCGATGAAGCCATCCGCAACGCCGCCCTGGTAGGCAGGTGCAATCACTCCTGAACCCGGCACACCCGGCAGGTTATTACTTCGGGTGGATCCGCCTACGTATATGTTGTTGGTTACAGGATTGAGTGCGAGCACAAAAGTGCCATCATCTTCTACACCTCCAAACAAAGTGCTGAAAAATACAGTACCCACATCCGGAGCTATTTTGAGCAGCACACCATCCTGTTTTCCTCCCTTGGCGGTTTGAGAGGCGCCGGCGGTTGTGGGAAAATTATCGGACTGCGTATTGCTCACCAGATAGATATTGTCGCTATTGTCTAAGATCACTTCACTTCTGGAATCATCTCCATAAAATACCGATAAGCTGCTGGGCGATCTTGCCGTGGAAATATTCACCCCATCCATATTGCTGCCGCCAATTCTTTTCGATCCGATTAATGCGGTTCCGGTAGCGTTCAGTTTAGTAACAACGATGTCGAAATTGCCGCCATTGCCCAGTTGGTTACCTGC
>JADZFY010000006.1 GCA_020854215.1 Chitinophagaceae bacterium
GATCGAGCGGGTGCGCCCGGCTGATGGTTTGAATCGGAAGTCCTCTCATCTGTAAAAAATATTTTGAACTCATGGGGTAGGCGACATGAATCAATGGATCCACTTTTGTTAACTCAGCCTGAAGCCATTCCACTTCCTTTTCTTTGGCAGGGTCATCTACGTGTTCGCAAAGCCATGCAAGTATCTCCGGATAGAAGTTGCCGGATATAGCCGACATACCGGCCGCACCGGCTTTCATGGACGAGATACTATGCGGAGTATGCGCATCAAAAAACTGCATAGGCGTTCCTTCAATAGCTGCCAGCTTCGCCTTTACCTGTTCCACATTACAGCAGGTGTCTTTATGATACAACATCCGTCCGGTGCTAACCAGCGCTTTCAAAATTTCAGGTGTTACAAGGCGTTTATAGGGAGCCGGGCATTCATATAAACCCAATGGTATACTTCTGGTTAACGACAACATCTGTTCAAATCGCTGCAGCAATTTATCGTCACTCTCGTCAATTGCTGCGTAGTGTGACGTAATCAGCACTACTGAATCCACTCCGGTATCATACAATCTCTTTGTAAATTCCGCTTTATCCTCTATTGTTAATCCAAAGGATCCGGTTGCTACAACGGGAACACGACCGTTAACATGATTCACAACCGTTCTTGTCAGGAGTAAACGCTCTTCTTCATTGATACTATACATTTCGCTCGACAGACAATTGGCAAACAATCCTTTTACGCCTGCCGCAATGTAAAAGTCCACCAGCGTCTTCACCATATCCAGGTCCAGGTTAGCCTCCGGCGTGAAGGGAGTTATCATTACAGGAACAAATTTCTTTGACATATTTATATTGGCTTTTTCAGATACGTGAATGATTTCAATAACTAAAAGTCATAATGGAAGTGCCGTTACGGACGTTACTGCAAACGTTACGCGTTTCGACAACGTACCCGGAATTACAACTCTGTTTTGCTCAATATACAAGAGCACTGCGGCACGATGTTAATACTCAACGGCGCTTTAGTTTTGACAATAATAAACCGGTTAGAAATATGGTAAGCGTGCCTATCACCACTATCATATTCACATGAAAGGGACTTTTGAGATGCGCCAGGTTTTCAGGAAAATGCTTTGAGAGCGACATCCATAAAATCACGAAAATTCCTATAATAGTTCCGGTAACGGCTTCGGCATTGGCCGCTTTTTTCGCAATCATGCCCAACAAAAACAACCCCAGCATACCTCCAGACAAAATCCCTGCAAGTTCCCACCACAAATCAAGAATACTCTTAACGCCAATCATTGCTATCCCGAAT
Source organism: Chitinophagaceae bacterium (assembly GCA_020854215.1). Classification (GTDB taxonomy): domain Bacteria; phylum Bacteroidota; class Bacteroidia; order Chitinophagales; family Chitinophagaceae; genus Agriterribacter. The sequence goes on from JADZFY010000006.1 coordinate 1,309, forward strand.
ACGATCGAAACAATACCTGTGAGCGCTGTTACGGTATATAAGATGATCATCTCTTTTTTGGGACCAGGGTTGGGGTTAAAATAGCGTTGATAGATATCTTTCAGAAAAACTGTAGCGGAGCTGTTCATTCCACTGCTGATGGTACTCATGGCTGCACTCAAAATGGCTGCGATAATTAAACCTACCAGACCTTTGGGTACTTTCAGCACCATGAAATAAGGTAGAATTTTATCTCCGTAGTCTTCCGGTTTCAGTGTATTGATATCCACTCCCTTTTCGGCTGCCACCTGTTGTTTCACCACATCAAGCAATTCAGGATGCTGACTAAAATACGCGTACAGTGCCGTGCCGATAATAAAAAACAACAGGGATACGGGAAGGTACCAATACACGCAAAGCCAAACGCTCCGCGTAGCTTCTTTCTGACTCCTTGCAGTGTGGTAGCGTTGAACATAGTTTTGATCCATCCCGAAGTTATTCAGGTTGATAAAAAATCCATAGAGGAAAACAACCCAGAAAGTAGAGGAACTGAAATCGGTAAGACTAAAACTTCCCAGACTAAACTTGTGCTCACTTACGCCAATACGGTATATCTCACCAACTCCGCCTTTCATTTCATACAGTATAATGCCCAATACGATTAGCGCACCTGCAGTTTTTATAATTCCCTGAACCACTTCCGTCCAAATCACCGCTTCCATACCGCCCATCACCGTATATAAAATAATACAAACGCCGGTTACCATCATGATGGTTTTCATATCTACCCCGGTGAGCGCCTGCAGTGTGAGTGCGATCCCAAAAAAAATAGAACCCATTCGAGCCAACTGGGTGAGTATAAAACAAACCATTGCATAAGTTCGTGCCCAGGGTCCAAACCGTTTCTCGAGGTGCGTATAAGCACTCACTTCGCCGTGAGTGCGATAGAAAGGCACAAAAAACCGGGTAGCAAAATACGCGGCAAAGGGCATAGATAAACTAAACACCAATGAGTTCCAGTTACTGCCAAAAGCCTTTCCCGGTACGCCGAGAAAGGTATTGCTGCTTAAAAATGTGGCATATAACGAAATGCCAAGCGCCCATCCCGGAATATTTCCGGAAGCAGTGGTAAATTGTTTTGCATCTTTATTTTTTCTGGAAAAATATACGCCAACCAACACCATACTCAACAAATAAACCAGAATTACGATCAAATCAATGAGGGGTAAATGCGTCATATAACAAACCTGTGCGTTTCGTTCCGGGAGATGGTCAAAGATTATTCAAATTTAAAAAACAGCCAATGTTAATTGTTATAAAAAGAATAGCACAGATTACTATTGCCGGCGAAAATAATGCTACATTTAAGTCTTAAAAAAAATCCGGCATTTAATGCAAAGCGTAATGAGTCAGGATACTGTTAGCACGGAGGTTACCGCCCATTCCCATTGGATTTTACCTGCGCGTTTAAGAAGCAAATTAGACGAACATCCCATAGGCAAAAATTTGTACATAACAGAGATAGCATTTTATCCGGAACATAGCGTTCCTGAAAAAGCGGTGCTGAAAAATAATCCGGATTTTGTATTGCTTTATTGCGTAAACGGTACCGGATGGTACACGTTGAACAATAAAAAAATGACGCTAACGGCAAATCACTTTGCCCTCCTACCCCGCAAAACCTATTTTCAACTGGGTGCAGAAGAAGGAGATGAATGGAGCCACTATTTCGTAAAATTTAATGGCGTTATTGGAGAAGATATGTACAATTACCTGCTGAAAGATAAAAACAATAAGGATCAAACTACGCCACCATTGGTTGGCCGGATTGCGCAATTTAGAGATATCATGCACCATCTCGAACTGATGGATAATATGGAAAATCTGATATATGCCAATTTTCGCTTTTACAGTTTCCTGGGCACTTTCCGGCTCACCGTTTTCAATTACATGAAAAAGGGAACGGAGAACATCATTGAACGATGTATTTTAATTATGAAGCAACATCTTCAAAAAAACCTTACCCTCGATGAACTTGCCCGTGAAGCCTGTGTATCGGCATCCTATCTTTCGGCGCTATTCCGGCAAAAAACACACTATTCTCCCATCCAGCTTTTTACTTCTCTAAAAATACAGCGCGCCAGCCAAATGCTCAGGTCCACTAAGTTACCCATCAAACAAATAGCGGAAGAAATGGGCTACACCGATCAATACAGTTTTTCGAGGTCGTTTAAACAGATTATGGGCACTTCCCCCAAAAAATTCAGAGAAAATAAGTAGGTGGTTACCTATTTGCGTTTTGGAATTTAAAATTTGGCTTTTCTGTCGCTATCCTCTAATTTCGCTCCTTAATGCAACTCAGCACAAAACATTTGTTGGGCATTAGGGATCTCACTCCAGGCGATATTCACCTTATTTTAGATACGGCAACTCAATTCAAAGAGGTATTGCAACGGCCGATCAAAAAAGTGCCCACCTTACGCGATGTTACTATTGTCAACCTTTTTTACGAAAGCTCCACACGTACCCGCATTTCGTTTGAACTGGCGGAAAAGCGGCTTAGCGCAGACACTATCAATTTCACCGCCAGCGGATCTTCCGTTTCAAAAGGAGAAACGCTCCTTGATACAGTGAATAATATTCTTTCCATGAAGGTGGATATGGTGGTGATGCGGCATAGCGCCAGCGGCGCTCCTCATTTTCTGGCAAAACATATTCCTGCTGCTATTGTAAATGCCGGCGATGGCATCAACGAGCATCCCACCCAGGCCTTACTGGATGCTTTTTCAATGCGCGAAAATAAAGGCGGAAAACTGGAGGGTTTAAAAGTGGCCATTATTGGCGATATTATGCATTCCCGTGTGGCATTGAGCAATATTTATCTTCTGAAAAAGATGGGTGCCGAAGTGATGGTGGCCGGTCCGCCCACACTCATTCCTCCGCATATACAAAAGGCCTTTGACATACGGGTGGAGTATAACGTGCGCAATGCATTAAAATGGTGTGATGTGGCCAATGTTTTGCGCATTCAACTGGAGCGGCAAAACCAGGTATTGTTTTCCTCACTCCGGGAATATAACCTGGCCTATGGTATTAATAAACAAATGCTTGACGAACTGGACAAGGAAATACTGATTATGCATCCCGGCCCTATAAACCGGGGAGTGGAATTGGACAGCGACGTGGCCGATTCAAAACAATCCATTATTTTACAACAGGTAGAAAATGGTGTAGCTACCCGGATGGCCGTGTTGTATTTGCTCGCAGGCGGAAGGGAAGAGAGTTGAAAAGGTGGTGAGTAGGGTATGTCACGGGGAAATTTCAAATTTCAGATTTTAAATTTCAAATTAGTGTATGCAACGCATTGCCTTATTCCCCGGAACATTTGATCCCATTACTATCGGTCATTTGGACATCATACACCGTTCGCTCCATTTGTTTGATAAGCTGTTTATTGGTATTGGCCGAAATGTGAATAAAACGGCCATGTTTTCGGAGGAGCAACGCCTTCAATGGATTAAAGAAATTTTTGCAGATGAGCACAAAGTGGAGCCCATCATTTATGAGGGACTAACCGTAGAATGTTGCCGGAAAGTAAATGCCAATTTTATCTTACGAGGCATTCGTTATGTGAGCGATTTTGAATATGAAAAAGCAATAGCCGATATGAACCGGAGTATCTCTCCCGAAATTGAAACCATCTTTTTGACCTGCCTTCCCCAATATACTTCTGTAGCTTCTACCCTGGTGAGAGATGTGCTCCGCCATGGAGGAGATGTTACCCAGTTTTTACCCGATCCGGTAGTAAAGCGTTTAAAAGATTTCAAAAAGTAATTGCTCCGAAAATCTGAAAGGTTAAATCCGGATGAACTGCAACCAAAAAAGCAAATGGCTTTGACAAGACGGTCTCCGGCCGATCCATGCTGTAACATGCTAATACCTGAGCCTGTGACTCCACTAATTTTCCGGTGCCTGCTTATCCATTTTTTTGGTAAGAAAAAATCCGATCAAAAGCGCAAGTCCGGCCATGGTGAAAATACTCGCTATTATCAATGGCGCAAGATCATCAATTTCGTTGTAATTACCTATCAGCAAAGCAACGGAAACACCTACCCCAACCCCCATTAACAGCAGCGCCACATTCAAAACAATAATCCTGAAAAGAGTTATAGAATTACGTTTTCGACTGAAGAACACACCAGCATCCACCCCTTTTTCGATCAAAGCAAGTCGTTCCTTATTGCGTAAGGACAAGAAAACATATACAATACCAAACACAAGAAGGAAAAAACTAATAGGAACTAATACGTCTTCCATAATCAACGGTTAAATTTTAAAATAGATTATTTTTAAGCCGAACAAAGATTATGACGATATTATTGGAATGCCGGTTACATGAGTTATAGAAATCTTTTATTCCGGCGTAACCGGGCCAAACGATTTGTCGTCTTATCCTATATCAATGCAACCACCCAGCGACGAGCACTATATCAACTTAGTCATCAGTGGAGAAACTACGTCCTTCACGGTGCTGGTTGACAGATACAAGGACAGGGTCATCCACCTGTCGTTCCGGTTGCTTCAAAACAGAGAAGAGGCTGAGGAAGCCGCACAGGATATTTTTGTGAAAATCTATAAGTCGTTATCGCAATTTAAAGGCGATGCAAAATTCTCAACCTGGCTGCACAAAGTAACCTATAACACCTGTATAGACCGGCTAAAGAACAAAAAGCGAACACTGCCGCTGGTTTATCCTGAAAAATTTGAAGAGAACGAGTTGGTATCTCTGATTAATATTGTGGACAACATCGAAGAAATGGAACGCAGCAATATGATCCGCCGTTGTCTTGCCATGCTATCGCCCGAAGAAAATTTTTTGCTCACGCTTTTCTACTTACGGGAACATTCGTTAAAAGAGATTTCAAAGATTATGAGCATTAACGAAAATAACCTGAAAATTAAACTGCATAGAAGCCGGAAAAAATTAGCTGCCATTTTTATTGCTAAATTGAAACCTCAATTTGCCGGACAGTATGAAAAATAAGAATGAACCTCATCTTGACCTGCTCGCCGCAAAGCTGATGAATAATGCGCCAGCCGAAATCGCTCCACCCGATTTTACTTCCCGCGTTATGAATAAAGTGTATTCGGTCAACGATAAAAAATCATTCTCCTATCAACCCGCTATATCCAAACCAGGATGGATCGGCATCTTTGCAATGATGGGAGGAATAGTTGTCTGGCTATTGCTGAAAGGTGACAAAGCTCCTACCGCTTCGGGTATCGGTGAAAGTTGGATCTATTTGAACAAACTGGCTGCCCCGTTTACAAAACTCCGGCTGTCTGATGACGTAGCCCGCATATTGTTGCTTGCCGCCGCTATGATGGGGGTTCAAATTATTTTGCTGTATCAATACCTGAATAAAAAGTTTTCGCGATAACACGTGTCTGCCGTCTCTCGCACCTGCGGTCTGGCCTTCCTAACGCCGGGTGCCGGCCGCAGGTGCAGGTCGTGTCTTTGCCTTAGCTATTTTCCAACCCGTACTGTTTCAATATATCGGCGGGTACGCCTTCCCAGTGGTTGGGCATATTGCCTACATATCCTAAATCGGCAAGGCCTATTTCAGTGGTATAAAAGCCGGAGGCAGTAAGGTCGCGCATCCGGTTGAAGAAGGCTACACCCTGTTCCATACCGGGTTTTACATTTTCCGGCCAGGCTATATCGTTTACCATCTCCATTTGTTGTTCCTCTTTGCTGTCTTTAAACGCGGTTCCGAAGCGGTTCATACACTGGCTGTCCAACCATCGCAATCCGCCGCGCAATGGCACCTGATGCGATGGAATATCCTTAACGATAAACTCAATAAATTCAGGCACTTTAGCGTCGGAGGCACTTCCCGATTTCTCATCTTTGGGTATAATGATGTCGGCCAGGATCGTGATGGTTGCCATTTCGTGGTCGGTAAAAAAGCGTTGCTCTTGTAACTTCTTGTTACGCTCAATTTCAAAAGCCTCCCGTCCGGCATTGTCACCAGCGGCAGGGGTGGCGGTATCGGTGCCCGGCTTCTTGTTGTCCGTTTTGCATGCTTCCAATAATACGCCGGTAGAAACGGCTGTTAGTCCAATGGCTCGTAGCGATTCGCGTCTGTTCATAAAATGAAGGGGTTAAAAACGCTTAAATATTTTGTTTCTTTCTTTGTTCCAGAATATACTCAGCAGTGCGTAGTGACAAGGCGAGGATCGTCCATGTAGCATTCTTATCTCCCTGTTGCACAAAAGGCGCTGCATCTACCACAAACAAATTTTTGCAGTCGTGCGCCTGGCACCATCTGTTGAGTGCAGATTTTTTGGGATCATCGCCCATTCTGATGGTACCCACTTCATGAATAATTCTGCCGGGTGCCTCCAATCCATAATTATTCTCGGGACCATGTGGCGAGGAGGTAACAACGGCCCCCATTTCATGCATGATCGCCTGAAAAGTATCCTGCATGTGTTTGGCCTGGTTAATTTCTTCATTGGCCCAGGTGTAATGAAAGCGCAATACCGGAATTCCGTATTTGTCCACCACGTTGGGGTCTATTTCGCAATAGTTTTCCTTTCGGGCTATTGCGGTTCCTCTACCGGCCATGCTTACCCGCGTACCAAAAAAGCGACGATAGTCATCTTTCAATTCAGCACCGAAGCCACCCGCCTTTTTGGGTTTGCCGTCCCTGCCCGGTATTTTTCCATTTCTGTTATGAATGCCCGATTCAAACCCGTAAGATGGCATACTCATCCTGCCACCGTATTCAATATGATAACCTCTTGGGAAATCAAGTTTCTTATTATCTGCCCACCACGGCGAATAGATATGGATACTTCCGGTACCGTCTTCATTAAAACGCTTTCTGTCTAATAACTGAGGAAGAAATCCGGAAAGACTGGAGCCGGTAGAATCGTGCAAATATTTGCCCACTATATTGCTGCTATTGGCCAAGCCGTTAGGGTGGCTTGCTGATTTGGAGTTGAGCAGAATACGGGCCGACTCGCAGGCACTTGCGCCCAGCACAACAATTTTTGCACTTACCTGGTACTCCTGCATATCGTCTTTGTTAATATAGGAAACCCCGGTAGCCTGTCCGTTTTTGTCGGTAAGAATTTCTCTTACCATTGCATTGCAGATCACTTCGAGATTACCCGTTTTCATAGCCGGTATCACCAAACAGGAAGAAGCAGAAAAATCGCCGTAAGTTTTACAACTGCGGCCACATTGTCCGCAATAGTAGCAGGGTTTACGGTCACTATTGCCGGGGATAGGTTCCGTCATTACCGAACCCCTGCCAGGTATAACGGGTACGCCTACCTTAGCCGCAGATTGTTTAATAAAGATTTCAGAAAGGCGTGGCTTGGGAGGTTTCATAAATATCCCGTCCGGCTCATTTTCAATTCCTTCCACGCTTCCATAAATCCCCAACAGCCGGTCAATTTTATCGTAATAAGGCTTGAGTTCGTCGTATGTAAAAGGCCAATCATCCGTCAGCCCGTCTTTCGGACGAAAATCATCCGGTCCCATACGCAGGGAAATCCTGCCCCAGTGATTGGTTTTACCACCCAGCATCCTGGAGCGAAACCAGTCAA
>JADZFY010000007.1 GCA_020854215.1 Chitinophagaceae bacterium
GCTTTGCGGTTGTGGATGAACAGCACCGCTTTGGTGTGGCGCAGCGGGCTAAACTATGGGAGAAGGGCAGTACCCCACCCCATGTACTGGTAATGACGGCAACACCAATACCCCGGACATTAGCCATGACGGCATATGGTGACCTGGATTACAGTATTATGGACGAACTGCCACCCGGCAGGATCCCCATTACCACCGTTCACCGCTTTGAGTCGGCACGGTCGCAGGTGATGGATTTTATTAAAGCGGAAATAAAAAAAGGCCGGCAGGCTTATATCATTTTCCCCCTGATTGAAGAAAGTGAAAAGTTAAACTATGAAAACCTGATGAAAGGCTATGAAAACGTGAAAGCTTATTTTCCTGAACCCAGCTATCACATTAGTATGGTGCATGGAAAAATGAATGCCAGGCAGAAAGAAACCAACATGCAACGCTTTTTGCAAAAAGACACTCAGATCATGGTGTCCACCACAGTTATTGAAGTGGGGGTAAACGTTCCCAATGCAACGGTGATGGCTATTGAAAGCGCCGAAAAATTCGGATTATCCCAATTACACCAGTTGCGCGGCAGAGTAGGCAGAGGAGGAGAAAAGAGCTACTGTATTTTATTAACCGGCAGCAAGTTAAGTGCAGAAGCGAGGGAAAGGTTGAAAATCATGTGTGCCACCAATGATGGTTTTGTTATTGCCGAAAAGGATCTTGAATTGCGGGGTCCGGGAGATATTGAAGGTACGCGCCAAAGCGGTATGCTTGATTTTAAATTAGCCAGTATTGTGCAGGATAAACATTTGTTAGATTTAGCTAAAAAACATGCAGAATTGATTATTAATGAGGACCCGGAACTTGATTTAGCAGTTAACCAGAAGTTAAAAGATTATCTTCAGCAGCAAAAAGGACAAACCCTGTGGAGTAAGATATCGTAATTGTATAATTAAGGGTAAATTCGCAATAACAATCTGTACATTAAATAAAAGACTCCATTGACATCTAAATCCTATATACTTCTTACCCTCATTTTTTGCAGCTTGCTGCAGACCGTTTCAGCACAGCAGGCAGTTGAGTTCACTGAAAATAAAGGACAATGGAATAAAAGCGTTTTATTCCGTGGCCCCATCAACAATGGCGCTTTCTTTTTACAACGAAACGGCTTCACCGTTTTATTGCATAATGAAAACGATTTGCAGCAACTGGCAGACCTTTCGCACGGGCACTCCCACAAAGCCGAAAACAACCCAACTACCAGCACCAAAACTGCGTACCCCAGACCTGGCCATGGGCATCAGCCCGACACCGGAAGCACCCTGGTACTCCGCTCCCACGCCTATACTATGCGCTTTGCGGGTGCAGATTCCAACGCTGCCGTAATCAGAGAAAAACCGGTTAGTTCCTATGAAAATTACTTTATTGGCAACGACCCGTCGCTTTGGGCCGCAAATTGTAAAATATTCCAGGCGGTTACTTACAAAAACATATATCCCAATATTGATGTCCGGTACTATGCCCAGGGCGGCCAATTGAAATACGATATTATTGTTTACCCGGGCGCTGACATCAACGATATTGTGATGCAATATGAAGGCGCTGACAGGCTGCAAATAAAAAACAGGGAGCTTTATATAAAAACATCGGTTGGAGAGGTTAAAGAACTCTCGCCCTATTCCTATCAGCTTAATGCTACAGGAAAAAAAGAATTAGATTGTAAGTATGTTTTTGAGGGCAGAGACAAAGTGAGATTTAAAGTGCGGCAATATGATCCCACTCAAACGCTGGTTATAGACCCAACGCTCATTTTCGCCACTTTTACCGGAAGTCCTGCTAACCAGTGGGGATTTACCGCCACTTACGGTGCTGACGGAAGTTTATACTCAGGTGGCATTGTATTTGGTGCCGGCTTTCCGGTATCTCCCGGTGCGTTCCAAACTACATTTGGCGGCGGCTCAGGCAATGACGCTTTCGATATTGGCATTATGAAATTTAATAGCAGTGGCACCAACAGGGTATATGCTACTTACATTGGTGGAAGTGGTGCAGACCAACCGCACAGCCTTATCGAAGATAGTCAGGGCAACCTCGTTATTATGGGCAGAACCAATTCCGGCAAATACCCATTGCAACCCAGTGATAATACTTTTGGGCCCAACGGGGGATTCGATATCGTAGTTACCAAACTCAACACTACCGGCACCGCCATACTCGGATCAAAAAGAATTGGCGGTGGGGGTATGGATGGGGTCAATATATCCACGGCAAGATCACCGAACAGTTTGTCTGTTTTTTATGGTGATGATTCCAGGAGCGAAGTTATTTTAGACAACAGCGACAATATTTATCTGGTGGGCAATACCCAGTCTGATAATTTTCCTACAACCCCCGGTGCCTCACAAACGGCCAAAGCGGGTAAACAGGATGGTGTTGTGATGAAAATAGCGCCCGATGTGAGTACGGTGATGTTCAGCACTCTGTTTGGTGGTGGAGAAGATGACGGGACCTTTGTACTTGCTCTGAATCCCATAAGCAACGATATTTATGTAGGCGGCTCTACGAGAAGCAGCAACCTGCCGGGAGTACCCGGTTCAGGCGTTATTGCTCCCGCCTACCAGGGCGGTGTAGCAGATGCGTTCATTGCTGTTTTCAGTAATTCGGGAGCGCTGCAAAAAACTACCTACCTGGGCACTAACGCCATGGATGCTATTTATGGATTAAAATTCGATCCCAGCGGTTTCCCTTATGTAACCGGTGTTACCCTTGGCGCCTGGCCGGTTACACCGGGTGTGTACAATAATCCGGGTACCAAGCAGTTTATCGTAAAAATGCAGCCCGACCTTTCGGCAACAGTGTATTCAACGGTATTCGGACATGGCCCGGCAACTTACAATATTTCACCGGTGGCTTTTGCGGTAGATAAATGTGAGAACGTATATGTCGCCGGCTGGGGTGGCAAACTTTCACCCAGCGCCAGTGATGAATTCCGCACATCGGGTACTTTCGGTATGCCAACAAAGGATTGCGACGTACTTCCCAACGGATGCTCAACCGATGGGAGTGATTTTTATTTCTTTGTCCTGGAAAAAAATGCACAGGATATTTTATTCGGCGGCTTTTACGGACAGAAGGGCGGCTTTGGCGACCATGTGGATGGCGGTACCAGCCGCTTTGATGCTAATGGTGTTATTTATCAGTCAATTTGTGCAGCCTGCTTTATCAGCAACTTTCCCGGGACTACCTTCCCCACTACACCGGGAGTATGGCGCCCGAGATCCGGCAATCCCAGTATGTGTAATCTGGCTGCCGTAAAACTCGAAATGGATTTCTCCGGCGTCAACAATGGTATCCGTCCTTCTATAGGCGGCAAACCGTACCGCGACTATGGCTGCGTACCGGTTACGGTTGAGTTTACCGATACCATTCGCAAAGGGAAATTATATATTTGGGATTTTGGCGATGGTAACCGGGATACCACTACCGTACCCACCACCACCAATACCTACAATAATATTGGTAACTACCAGGTGTCGCTCATTTCTATTGATTCTGCCAAATGCATAATAAGTGATACTGCCTATACTACCATCAGGGTAAGGGCAGACAGGGCACATATAAACGCTACCGCCACTAAACTGATGCCCTGTGACCAGCTTAATTTTGAATTCTCCAACTTATCCGTGGCACCTCCAGGTAAGCCCTTCCATGACAGCACGTTTACCTGGGATTTTGGCGATGGATCTGCACCCGTTGTCGCCGGCGCCGGCAAAGTGATACATCAGTTCCCTGCTCCGGGCACCTACCAGGTGAAGCTTTCGTTGTCCGATACCAGTTACTGCAACGCACCGGATACCTTCACATTAACCATGCGGGTGGCTCCAAATGTTAAGGCACAATTTGATACTCCACCCGAAGGTTGTGTACCCTACCGGGCCGTGTTCAACAATACTTCAGAAGCGGGTCATTCCTTCTTTTGGGATTTTGGTGATGGCAATACTTCAACCGACTTCGCTCCGGAACATTTATACGCTGCCGTTGGCACTTACCGGGTAAAACTGGTTGTGGAA
>JADZFY010000008.1 GCA_020854215.1 Chitinophagaceae bacterium
CTGTTGTTCGAATCGGCTTCGGCAACAAAAGCCCACCATACCGGATTATTTCCAAAGCCGCTTTCTGCAAAATGCTCCGGATCTGCCGTTACCTCTTGTGGCGCTTTTTCAAATGCAGCCAGTTCGTGAACCAATTCCATCAGCCGCGGGCAATCTTCCCTTCGGGCGGCTCTGATCGTTATACTCATCCGTAGTAGATTATTTAGCAATTACAAACATTCGGTATGTTTAACTCTTGTGATCACCGTTTACTTCCGCTTTGCGTTGAATACACCGTTAGGTTGTATAAAACTCACGCCGGTTACCTTATCGCCGGTTATCGCAAATTTTACGCTGTAGCCTTCAATTTTCTTCAATTTAAAAGTATGGTCTCCTACAGCTATCGTTTCATATTCGGGCTGACCGGGAACAAATACAAATAAGGTTTCTCCCTTAAGGTAAACCCTTACTGTTATGCCGCCCAATTCATATTCACCTGTGTATTTTTGTAGCACGTCAATACTTATCGTTCTGGCTATGGGCTTATTCAAAAATTCAATGGGCTTCACGGATGGTTCAAGTGCAATGGTAAAACTGCCAATTTTGCCATCGTCGGCAGTTCGGAAATGAAGCAGGGTTCCACCGGAGGAAGTATCCAATCCTTCGTCCTTATCAAATCCTTTTAACTCAAACACATCATAATGAAAATGGCGCAACCATATGGAGTCTTTTTGGGTTCTGGCAAACAACGAATCGTGCCTTGCATACACTGCTACATCACCATAGCCCGGATGGTTGTATAATCCTTCATAACTCACCAGCGCGTGTGATGGACGTGTGCCCGGAACGCGAGTGGAAACTTTTGCTGCCAGCGCTTCCTCAGCCTGCCGGCTTGCTTTAGCGGAAGCCTGTTGAAGATTGTGGCTCCAGTTTTTATAGGGTAGCTTCAACATCCGGTCAGCAATCAAATTACGGACCACAGCGGGAATAGCAGATGCATTTTGATTAGCAAGAACAACGATCCCGATGCTATCTGTGGGGAAAAAACTGGTATTCGCCGAGAATCCGTCAATATTGCCACCGTGTTCAACGCGGTAATGTCCATGATAGGAACTCAGAAACCAGGCAAGTCCGTAATTAGAAAAATAGATATCCGGATTTTCTTTGTCGGGCAAAGCGCCACCGACAACCATCTGCGCACCTATTGCCTCTCTGATATATGATTCCGGTATTACTTCTTTACCGTTAATCTTTCCGTTATTTATCCAGGTAATCACCCAATTGGCCATTTCCAACACACTGCTGTTGATGCTTCCGGCTGGTCCCATCCCATCAATATTATAATAATCAAGTTGTTTAATTGTGCTATCCTTTTTCAAACCATATCCCAAAGATGCGTCTCCATCATTTTTCATTCCCTCTATACTGAGGTTAGAACGATGCATACCCAGCGGCACAAATATCTGCTCCCTGATATTTGTTTCCCATGACTGGCCACTTAGCTTTTCCGCAATCATACCCTGTACCAAAAACATAAAATTATTATACTGCCACTTTTCCCTGATTCCTGTGCTGGGCTCCAGGTAATGAATGCGCTGAAGCAGGCTGTCACGCGAAGAGGTGGGGAACAAATACCAGGAATAGTCATGACGGGGTAGTCCGGTACGATGCGTCATCATATCCCTTACCGTAATTTTTTCATCCATGTTGGTATTAAAAAAATGCAGCGCTGGTAAATATTCGGTTGCTGTATTGTCGAGTACAAGTTTTCCTTCCTTTTCCAGCAGCCCCAACAACGAACTGGTGAACGCCTTGGTACAGGAACCAATGGCAAAAAGCGTATTGGGAGTAACCGGTTTTTTTGAAGCGTAATCCCGATAACCAAACCCTTTGGAATAAATCACTTTGTTCTTTTCCACAATAGCCACAGCAAAGCCAGAAGCCTTCCAGTCTGTCAATACTTTTTCCAGCGCCGTGTCTAAACCGGCCAACCGCTTATCCGGATTAATCTTATTTTTTTGTGCAAAAGCCACTACTGAAATAAGCAAAAGGAAAGAAACAGGCAGGAGTCTTTTCATTGCAATGAATTTTTTATCGTGTTCAGCGGATAAGGAGAAAAAACAAGAGATTTATCGGAGTGCCTGATCCAGATCGTTGAGAATGTCTTCTACATTTTCCATTCCCACACTCATACGGATCAAACCATCTGTAATACCATAGCGCTCTCTTTGTTCTTTGGGAACGCTATAATGGGTCATGGAAGCGGGATGAGACAGCAAAGTATCGCAGGTACCGAGAGATACCGTACGGGTACAGAGTTGTAGCTTGTTCATAAAATTTATTCCGGACTGCAATCCGCCTTTCAGCTCGAAGCTCATCATCGCTCCGGGATGGCGCATCTGCTTTTGCGCAACGGCATAATCGGGATGGGACGAAAGTCCGTTATAATTTACCGACGCTACTGCGTTGTGATTATTCAAAAACGCCGCTACTTTTTCCGCATTGCTGCAATGCCGCTCCATTCTCACTTCTAAAGTCTTCATGCCATTTACCAGCAGGAACGCATCAAAGGGACTGCTGCTTCCGCCCAACGCTTTAAATATTTTATAAGTGCGCGCTTTAGTATCTTCCCTATCTCTGCCAATAAAAATGCCACCGATAGCCGTGCCATGACCGTTGAGAAATTTGGTAGTAGAATGCACAACATAATCCACGCCGTACTTAAATGGCTGTTGCAGATACGGCGTAGCAAAAGTGTTATCACAAGCAATGAGTTTTCCGTATTGTTTGCCGAGCTTAGTTAGCGCTTCAATATCCACACACTGAATTGTAGGATTGGCGGGAGTTTCCAGGTAAATCAACTTTATTTCCGGGTGTTGTTTCAGCATATCCTCTGCAAGATTAAGGTCGCGCAGATCGGCAATTATAGCATCCACGCCAAAGGTGGGCAACAGGGTATTAAATTGCTCCTGAGTACCTCCATAGAGCGAGTAATGCGAAAGCACTTTATCACCCACCTTAAGCGTGCTCATCATTAAAGTGCTGATGGCGGCCATTCCCGATGATTGCAGATAGGCTTTTAAAGCCAGGGGCTCACCATGAGCACCGGCAATTCCAAAGGTCTCCATAGCAATTATTTTTTCTTCTGCCTCGCGATATGTGGGATTTCCCCAGCGACTATAAATATATCCCTGCTCCTGACCGCTAAATCGGCGCATACCCTGTTCGGCATTATCATAAACAAAACTGGAGGTGGCATATATGGGAGTGAGGTGTGCATAGTTGGAATCGGTGAGATGACCTTCATGTATCGCCAATGAACTAAAACCGGAATACGGAAACGATTTATCTGCCATAATCAATTAAAATTTGTGTGAACGAAATGGAAGGGCTATTGCTCAAAATTAAAGGAAAAGAAGGACTATAGGACTATCGGTGCGCACATTACTTGCCATATGCAGCAATACTCCACCTGTAAAATCTGCTACCAACCTGTATTTCCGCAGGGGCGCAATTGTGACAGAAGCAAATATTTTTCATCGTCTGCACGGTACAAAAAAACCCACTGTACTGAACAGTGGGCCTAAGTAACCAACGTGGATTACTAATTACTTCAATAATTTGCCGGGATTATTGCAGAGAATTATTCTACAATAAACTCACCTTTCATAAATCCATAGTGACCGGGGAAGCTGCAAATAAAAGGATAAGTTCCTGCTGCAGGAGCAGTAAACTCGATAGTAACGCTTTCACCACCACCAATCACTTTTGTGTGTGCAATTACATTAGCTGCTTCAGATTCAGGAAAATAATCATTCGCTTTTGCTTCAACTGCTTTAGCAGCAAATGCAGCGATGTCTGTGCCTGTTTTCAGGATCACGATATTATGCCCCATAGCTTCTTTAGCTAATTTGCCTGAGTGGTGCAAAGTGAGCGTAACCTTCTGTCCAGCTTTTGCCCTGAGTTCCGTTTTGTCGTATTTCATGGCATCATCACCGGTAATTTCCAGAGTTACACCTTCAGCAGCAGGCGCAGCGGCAGGCGCTTCAGCTTCAGCTTTGGGTGTTTCCGCAGCGGGTTGATCAGTTGCCTGAGATGAGTTTTCTCCACCGCCACAAGCCGACAGACTAACCACGCCGGCGATAAGTGCTAACTTGATAAGTTTCATGATTTGTAATTTTTGCGCGAAGGTACACAGCAAAACTCAACAAAAAAGAAAATCTTACCTGAATAACCATTTTTTTACCATTATCGTAAATCCCGCAAAATCCGCTTCTGCTTCCCCCGCCCATCAATAAACAAAAATGGACAATTAGTGTATATTAAATGCCCGTTCCACCGCCTGGATGTCCCGAAGATTAACGTCCTTTCGTAAGGCCAGCCTGGTGGCATCTATCAAAATAACCTTAGCGGAAACCGTTTTGCCCGGAGGGTCTATTGCTTCGCCGGACAATGCACTGATGTCAATATTTACATATCCGTTTCCGTGAATTGCTCCGTAAGTGATACCATCAAATACCTGGGGCAAGGCTTCATAAAATGAGGAGCCTGCAAATGAAAGATATACCAATACCGCTCCGTTCTGATAAATGGTCTGATCTAATTCAGGGACCTCCAGTCCGGCGGAATAAGATAATCCGCCATTGGTAGTCGTCCAGTCGCCGGGAGCAATATTATATACGGCGGAGAATGCCTGGTCTACCTGTTCCACTACTGTTGTTTCTTTTTTGCAGGAAGAAAAAATAAAAAGTGGCAATGCCGAAAGAAAAAATAGATTTTTCATATGTCCTTTTTTGGTGATCGGGCAAAATGATTTTAAGTTTCTGCTGCAATTAAGACAAATCTCACACCCGTCGGTTTAAACGGCACGTTAAATCGCTGATAAATGTTATGATTTTTTTTAGAAAGGTTGCCTCTTCATTGCTCCATTTAAAAACGGTAAATTACATATTGAAATGACTACCTATCCTCATAACCAATTGAATGTAACATCCGAAATTGGAACATTGCGCAGGGTGTTAGTGCATACGCCTGACAGCGGACTGGGTAAAGTTGTTCCATCAAAAGCACAGGACTGGCTGTTTGAAGATATTGTACATCTGGATACGCTTCGCCGCAAAGAATATGATTACTATACTAAACTCCTCCTCTATTTTCTCGATCCCGAAAAAATCAAAGGAAAACTCAATGAAGCGGATGACCCGGCACATAACAGAAATTTTTACAAGCCAGACCATCCTGATTTTTTTCATTCGGAAAAAGTAGTGGAACTACAAACCCTGCTGGCGGATATTCTGCAAGACCGCGGAATAAAAGACAAGCTTACCGCATCGGTGTGTGCGGTGGAAAATTGCTCCTATCTGCTACAAAATGATCTGGTACAACTTTCTGCCGAACAACTTGCAAAAGTGTTTATTACCGGAAGTATGGGTAATCAAACCATGTTGTTTCCGCCTATTCCTAATTTCATTTTTACACGAGATATCGGCATCGTAATTAAAGATTATATCCTGCTGAATAAGCCAGCCAAAAAAGCGCGTATTCGGGAAGCACTGCTTACCAAATACATATTTTATAACCATCCCATTTTTTCAAATTATCAAAACAATATTATCGAACTGGCTGAAGCCAACCTACATTTTCTGATGCCTCGCGGCGATGAAAAAAAAGTGACACTGGAAGGAGGCGATGTAATGGTGGTGAGTGCAAACCACCTGCTCATTGGCGTTAGTGAACGTACTACATCGGAGGCTGCCCACCAGGTTATTCGTATTTTATTTGATAAAAAACTTGTAGAAAAAATAAGTGTAATAAAGATACCCAGGAAGCGTGACTATATGCATATTGACACGGTATTCACCCAGGTAAAAAGAAATATATGGGTAATGCTCGGCAATTTCTCCAAAACAGCCATCCGTGGAGATGCGGCTGATACAGTACAACGTGTACTTGACACACCTAAAAAAGAAGACACCTTGCGTATTGTTCAGTTCCACCGCGGAAATACCGGAAAGCCAACCTATTTTGACAACCTGGAAGATTTACTGACGGATATCAGCGTTAACGACCTGCACAGTACAAACCCGGTGCAGTTCATTTATTCGGGTAATAATGAATTTCCGTATGATAGCCGGGAACAATGGACAGACTCCTGCAATCTCCTGGCGATAAAGGAAGGAGTGGTGCTGGGATACGACCGCAATGATAAGACCATTGACGCTTTCCGCCGGCTTGGATTTAATATTGCCGAGGCGGCAGACCTTATCCACGCTCTGGAACAGGGCGAAATAACGATTGATAGCATCAAAGACACGTTAATATTATTTCCCTCTGCAGAACTCTCCAGGGCACGAGGCGGATTTCATTGCATGAGTATGCCATTAATGAGAGATGATGTGACGTGATAAACAGCAGTCGGCATGTGACGAAGGAACGTCAGACCGCTGCGATGAATATTTTTAACTAACCCAACCATTAACTCGCCCAAATGCAAACAACCTCTCACCTGTTGATGATAAGACCCGTAAACTTCGGCTTTAACCCGGAGACTGCTGTTAATAACAGTTTCCAGGTGGAGGGCACAGATAAACGGGTGCAGGAAAAGGCGCTGTTGGAATTTGACCAGTTCGTATCCCTGCTCACTCAATACAATATTGACGTTACCGTAATCCAGGACACATTGGAACCCAATACGCCCGATTCCATATTTCCTAACAACTGGATTTCTTTTCATAAGGGAGGAGTGATTTGCCTGTATCCCATGTTTGCATTGAACCGCAGAAAAGAACGAAAAACGCCGTTAATAGCCGCCATTCGAAAAAAGTTTCGCATTACTTCAACTGTTGATTTCACACAGTATGAAGATCATGATCGCTTTTTAGAAGGAACCGGAAGCATGGTATTAGACCGCCGTTTTAAAATTGCTTATGCCTGCCTGTCGCCAAGAACTTCCATTGAAGTGCTGGATAAATTTTGCGATACGATGAAATTTTTACCGGTAGCATTCCATGCCTTTGATGAAAAGGGCAATCCTATTTATCATACCAATGTAATGATGAGTGTAGCAGAGCAATACGTGATTATTTGTTTAAGCAGCATAACCGATGCCAAACAAAAACAGCAAGTCAAATCGGCCATAAAGATGACAGGGAAAAAGACGATAGCGATTACCATGGAGCAGATGAAACATTTTGCGGGTAATATGCTGCAGGTAACCAACAAAAATGGAGAGTACATCTTGATTATGTCATCGCAGGCCTTCCGCTCCCTGACTCCATCGCAAATCAAAACGCTGGAAAAATACAATGCCATCCTTCATTCGCCTTTAGACAGCATCGAAACCTCCGGCGGAGGAAGTGCAAGATGCATGATCGCAGAGGTCTTTACGTAAAAAAATGCTGCGTTTGTTACTCAAATAATAAACCGAAAGCTGCAAATAATAAATCCCGGTTGCTTGATCTGATATTTGAATGTAGGTTAGCGCCACCAACATCTTCTATTCGTTCAAATATTCAAACTACTTTATGCCATACCGTAAACAAGCCGAAAATCATACTACTACATTTTATGTTCAGCCAGAAGAAGCGCCCTCCCTATTAAAAGCCCTGCTCCTTCCTATTGCCATCCCTTGGCTGATTTCCTGGGCACTGAGTTTCTACTTTGGTTTAATCCTTACTGCAGGATTGGCAATTTGGATATACATCGCCCAACGCAGTCGAAATGTAACACTATACCGGCATCCCGTAAATTTTTCGGTAAATGCGGATGGTGTAACATTTAACGGCATGTTTTATAAAAAAGACGACATACACAGGCTAATTATTCGCAATCACCTGAACGAGCAATACGTATTTGTTTCCGACTATCAGGCTTATCATGCTCCCGTTTCCACGGCAAGAGGATTACAATTAAGGCAAAGATTAACCGCTGTATCCTATCGGGTTGATATGGAATCAAACGGGACAGCGATTGCATTGGCCGGCGGTTTAACCGAACCAACAGCCTACGCTATTTTAGCCGATGTGTCCAGGCTAATGAATTTTAAAGTTAGTTAACTCATTGGCATCCCTCCGCTGTTCCTGCTGTACGGAGTCTCCAGACTCCGTACTCAATATGTTCTTCCGGAACTCCGTTCCGGAAATAAAATCAGTTTTCATGGAAATTCAAAAGCATTGATCACTATTTTCCCATTGCCTTCGCAATAGCTGCCTCCACTATGGCAATGGCTTCTTTAAGTTGCTGTCGGGTTATGGTTAACGGTGGCGAAAGCTGCAATACATTTCCCTGCGAAACTTTAAAACTCAACCCGTTGTGCAAACAATCATACAATACCATTTCTGCTTCTTCAACCGCTTTTTCCTTCGTATTCCTGTTCTTCACCAGCTCTATTCCCCACAACAATCCTATACCGCGTATATCACCGATAAGTGTATGTTTTTGCCGGAGTGTTTCTAATGCTGTTTTCATAAAAATGGCATCCGCATTCACTTTATTAAGTATCGCTTCCTTTTCAATAAACTCCAGCATGGCACAGGCTGCTACACTTCCTAAGGGACTTTTTTCGTGGGTATAATGTCCGAGTGAAACCTCTGCCGCAATATTATACGCATCACGGGTAACCATTGCTGCCAGTGGCATCACCCCTGCACCAAGCCCTTTGCCCAAACAAACGATATCGGGCTCTATTTCGTAGTGCTCAAAAGCAAACATTTTACCTGTGCGGCCAAACGCGATAGGTATCTCATCCAAAATAAGCAATACACCGTTACGGGAGCATATCTCCCTTACTCTTTTCCAATATGCTTTTGAAGGAATCTGCACGTCCGTATTGCGGATCGTTTCTGCTATAAAGGCACCGATATCACCCTCCTTTTCGATCACGTACTCGAGATAGTTTGCATAAACAACATCATTGCCGTCATCACCAAAAATACCCCTGTAAGTGGTAGGGGGTGGTATCCTTTCCACGCCGGGCATCAGTGGTCCCATTCCCTTACGAAACACCTGCTCTCCGCCTGCGGCAATAGCGTCTAATGAAGCTCCATGAAAAGAATCCCATAGCGATACTACTTTGTGTTTGCCGGTAACAATGCGAGCCAACTTCAGTGCCATGCCTATGGCCGAGGTTCCACCCGGCGCCAGCAATACGCGGTTCAGATCGCCGGGGAAAAGAGACGCCAGCTTTTTTGCCAGTTCCACTGCAGGAACATTAGTATAACGGCGCGGACTAAACGGCAATATATCCATTTGCGCCTTTATCCTTTCTATCACAAAAGGATTTCGATAACCTACCTGGTGAACATTGTTGCCATGAAAGTCCATATAAGACTTTCCGGTAAGATCGGTTATATAAATTCCTTCACATGACGTCAATACATCCAAACATGGAGTGGACATGGACTGGTGCAGGAAATATTCTGCATCTTCATCTAAATACTTTTGTGTTTCTGCATGTGCAATCACCTTATACCAGGCATCGCGCGAAGCGGACAAATTAATATCTCCCTCTGTACGGCTAAATAATTCATTCATTTCGTAAAAATAAGGGTAAACCCCGTTCCTGCGTCAGGCGATGAAAATAGATACCCGTCCGACTGAATTTGCGCCGAAAGTGCCCTATAAGGCAGAAACCCATGCCCGGCAAAAACCCTGTTCAACCGGTTATTACATTCACAGTCTCCTATCCAATGCCATACGGGCCGGAGTTACGGATAAAATTGAAGCCGCCACATTTCATATGCGCTTTTTGCCTTAATTTCGACCTTCCAAATACATCTTAAACTTAAATTTCATATATAGTATGGCTGAAGTAATTAAAATGCCCCGGATGAGCGATACGATGACGGAAGGCGTGATCGTAGAATGGCATAAAAAAGTAGGCGATAAAGTGAAGCCGGGCGATCTGCTTGCAGAAGTGGAAACCGATAAGGCTACCATGGAACTGGAAAGTTATAATGAAGGTACCATATTATATATAGGCGTGGAAAAGGGAAAAAGCGTAAAGGTGGAGGAAGTAATTGCCGTGATTGGTAAAGACGGGGAAGATTATAAGTCGGCGTTGAGTGGTGCAGCCACAGCAGCTCCCCAAAAACCGGCGGAAGCACAACCTGCCCAGGCATCTTCTGTTAATGATGCGCCCAAGGCCGAAACCGCCCCAAAGAATGTGCCTTCGGTAACGCCGGAGCAGTTAGGGGTAACCGTTATTCGCATGCCTTTATTGAGCGATACGATGACAGAAGGAAAGATTGTGCAATGGAATAAGAAAGTAGGCGATAAAGTAAAGAGTGATGATAGCCTCGCTGATGTAGAAACAGACAAGGCTACAATGGAAGTAGTTGGCTACACAGAAGGCACATTATTATATATTGGTACACCTGAGGGCGAAGCGGCAAAAGTTAATGCGGTTATCGCCATCATTGGTAAGGAAGGAACAGACGTGAGCGCACTGGTTGCTTCCCTGGATAATCCGCAATCTTCCCCGACTGCCGGTACTGTTACCCCATCGGCATCTGCACCTGCATCTTCCGTACAACCGGAGGCGACGGTTTCAACCGGGACAGACGGAGACGGACGAATAAAGGCATCGCCATTAGCCAAAAAAATTGCAAGTGATAAGGGTATTGATCTAAAATTGGTACAGGGAAGTGGTGATGGCGGAAGGATCATCCGAAAAGATATTGACAACTATGTACCTGCAGCATCAAAAGCCGCACCGGCGGCAACTACTGCGAGTGCTGTAGCTGCGTTTACTGCGGCTCCCGGAACAGAAGGTTATACCGATATCGCACTGAACCAGATGCGTAAGGTGATTGCCCGCCGCCTGAGTGAAAGCAAATTTGGCGCACCGCATTTTTATCTTACCATGGAAATTGTCATGGACAATGCAATGGCGGCAAGGACACAGATGAACGAAGTGAGCCCGGTTAAAATCAGCTTCAACGACATGGTTGTGAAAGCGGCAGCCATGGCGCTGCGCCAGCACCCGGCAGTTAACAGCAGTTGGATGAATGAGAGTATCCGCCAATGGCACCACATACACGTGGGCATTGCAGTAGCTATTGAAGACGGATTGATTGTACCGGTGGTACGTTTTGCCGACCAAAAATCGCTGAGCCAGATTGCTGCAGAAAGTAAAGAACTCAGTGGGAAAGCAAGAAATAAAAAACTGCAGCCCAATGAATTCAGCGGTAACACTTTTACCATTTCCAACCTGGGTATGATGGATATTGATGAGTTTACCGCCATCATCAACCCGCCCGACAGTGCGATTATGGCAGTAGGAAGGATCAAAGAAACCGTGGTAAAAAAAGGAGACGGATTTGGCGTTACCCACGTTATGAAGATTACGTTAAGTTGCGACCACAGGAGTGTGGACGGAGCAGTGGGCGCTGCATTTTTACAGACGTTTAAAAAATATCTGGAGAACCCGGTAACAATGCTGGTGTAAACGAATAGAGATTTGAAATTTGTGACTTGAAATGCAGTTATTACAACGCTAACGATAATTTACAAACGAAACAACAGTTAAGTATTCACTATTTCATTAACCAATCAATTACAGTCATTTGAAAAAGTTAGTCTTCCTGCTGACAGCAGTAGCATGCAGTACGGTGCTTTTTGCACAGAAAGCCGTTTCTATTTTTAACGGTAAAGACCTTTCGGGATGGACCATACATGGCACCGAAAAATGGTATGTAGAAAAAGGAGAAATGATTTGCGAGAGTGGCCCCGACAAAGCCTATGGCTACCTGTCAACCGATAAGAAATATAAAGACTTTGATCTTACCCTTCAATTCAAACAGGAAGCAGAAGGCAACAGTGGTATCTTTTTCCGTTCGTCAATTGACGGGGTAAAAATTGCCGGATGGCAGGCTGAGGTTGCACCCCCCAACCACAACACCGGAGGCATTTACGAATCGTATGGCCGTGGTTGGCTGATTAAGCCCGAAGCCGAAAAAGACAAATACCTGAAATACGGTGAGTGGAATACCTATCGTTTGAAAGTGGTAGGCGATGAAGTAACCACCTGGGTAAACGGGCATGAAATGATTCACTTCAAAGATGAAAAAATAGGAAAGGGCGAAGGCTTTATTGCCCTGCAGATCCACGACGGCGGCGGAATCAAAGTAAGATGGAAAAATATCAGGATTAAAGAACTATAATTTTCACAACAAAAATAAAAAGTGAAACCCGGCAGGTGGACAAATGAACAGGTTCATTTTTCCATCCCGGGTTTTTCTATTGGGTTGCTCATCTCTCCCATTCACCAATGATCACTCAACATGTTAATCCCCAACCCCGGATTTTCGGAAGGCATTACTTTCCCGAAATCATAGTTCAGTCCCCCGGCGATGTCTTCCGCTAAGAGCAAAGGACCGTCGGCATCCAGGTAATCGGCTTGCGGCGCCAGGTGAACTATAGCGGCCGACCCCACCGTACTCTCATTCATACAGCCCAGCATTATTTTTAATCCCAGTTCGCGGGCTTCGGCAATCATACGCAAAGCCGGTGTAATACCACTGCATTTCGTGAGTTTGATATTGATACCATGAAAGTGTCCACTGCACATTCTTACGTCACCCTCACCAACACAGCTCTCATCTGCAAAAATCGGTAAAGGCGATTTTTCATAAAGCACTTTCATTCCATCCAGATTATCTTTAGCCAGCGGTTGCTCCACCAGTTCCACATTAAGTTGTTTCAGTACAGGAAGTATCTCCAGTGCTTCTTCCAGTGTCCATCCCGCATTGGCATCCACCCTAAACACCGCATCAGAATGTTTACGCAATGCCTCCATTATGGAAATATCATCTTTGGTGCCCAACTTAATCTTATATACGGGCCACGGCTTCCCAGCCATCTTTTCCAACATTTTATCTATTGAATCAATTCCAATAGTATAATCTGTTACCGGAGCCGCCGGCATATCCGTATTCCATAATTGGTACAGTGGTTGTCTTTTCAACTTCCCGTAAATATCCCAGGCGGCTATATCTAATGCAGCCACCAAAAAAGGATTTGCAGGAAAAAGATGGTGGAGATAATGCCAGTAACGATCGGGATGAGTAAATGAAAATTTTTCGATAAACGCTTTCTTGCGTTCTATATCGGCAATCATCTTTTCAACGGTTATATCATAGTACGTTATTGCGGGCGCTTCGCCGTAACCCATTATACCATTAAAGTTCAACTCCACCAGCAACGATGGTTGGTGCGTTTTAGTGCCTTTGGAAATAGTAAAAGGATACCTGAACGGTAAATTGTTGTGCCGGTATTGAATAGAAATTGCCATCGTAAGTACAAATGGATTTTAGGTTAAACAAAAGGTTTTTACAGGGGCGAGAACAGTAGCAAACTATGATTGTTCTTTTCGCTTCTTTCTCTTTGCCTGCCTGTTCGTTCCTGACTTTTCATTGGTTCCATCAGCATGCAGGTCCGGTTTCAGATCGCTTCGTCCGCTGGTATGAATATAACTGATCAGTTCATTATTAAAATCTTCTTCGGTTAGTAATTGCTCGAGTGTTAGGTGCATACGGTAACGCCAGTAAAAACGGGGAACGGAAGGAATGTTAATGCGCTCCTGCGACGGCTTTTCCCGTCTCAGTTTTCCATCAATGCCCATCAAATCCTGCAATAAAAATATGCTCCAGAGCGCGGGTGAGTACAAATGCTGTATGACGATCGTTTTATTAACCCAGGGTTCACAATAATAGGGTGCCTGCCCGGGGTGTTGCATTTCATTATTAAAGAAATGCTGGGTGAGTTCCCTGTTTTCTTCCCACCATTCTCTTATCGTACTCATATCGTGTGTGGATGGAGTTACGACAGACAATACCGGCGCATTAGCCGGATTGAAAAATTCGTGTCCGTGCTGTTTGGGCATACGCTGAATTTCCAGACTAAGCAATCCAAGTTTCTTCATCACTTCAGGAACACACTGTGGTACCATTCCCAGGTCTTCGCCACACATCATCATCTGTGTAGATCGTTTAAGTGCAGGTAATTTTTGCATCGCTTCTTTTGCCCACAACTGCTCCTGTTTGTGGAAGAAATAATCTTCGTACAATGTTTTCAGTTTCTGCTGTGCAACACCGTCCAGATGGCGAAAAGACAGGGTTTGTTGCATATCTATCCGGAAATGAAATTGTGTTTGCCCCGATCCATCTTCCTCAAAAAGTAAAATATTAGCAATCAAATCGAACAATGCCGACTCAAGCAACTGATTGTCTTCTTTATGATCGAGAGATGCAAAATAGTCCTTCACTTTACGTTGTGTGCAAAATGCAGGTTTGAGTAATAGTCTCCCATCCGCGTCATATTCTAAAAACGCTCTGATGAGATAGTGCTTTTCGCCCAGCAATTCTTCTAATACGGAATCAGTAATATAGGGTTGGCAATAGCGGTGATAGTCGAAATCTATTCCGTGTTGTAAAAGCGTTTCTTTTTCAACGGGAATCGCAGGAACAAATCTTCCCATAACACCATCTACGGCATGGGCAGGAATACTCCATATCCTGAAAAAGCCGAGCACATGATCTATTCTGAATGCGTCAAAGTACAGACTCATCTGTTTAAATCGCCGTTGCCACCATTCATATCCGTCCTGCTGCATCCGTTCCCAGTTGTAGGTGGGAAAACCCCAGTTTTGTCCTTTTACGGAGAAGCTGTCCGGCGGAGCGCCCGCCTGCATATCCGTATGGAACAGTTCCGGCTCCATCCATACATCGCAGCTATAACGGTTAACGCCTATAGGAATATCCCCTTTCAAAATAATACCATGGGTATGCGCGTAATCAGCCGCCTTTTTTAATTGAAGATGAAGATGAAACTGGATAAAATAATAAATGGCAACTCCGTCAAAATGCTTTTGTCCTGCTACAGAAAGTTCGTCAATGGCTTTCCTTTCGAAAACGCGGTATTGCTCCCATTCGGTAAAGCGGTAAGTCTTGTATTTATCACGCAGGTAGCTATACGCAGCATAAGGAATTAACCAGTGCCGGTTTTCTTTCAAAAATTTCTGGAAATCCTTCCGTTCAAAGCAATCGTTTTTCTGAACATGGAATAACGCTTTAATCATTTTCCATTTATAATGCATTACTTCCTCATAGTCCACTTCAGCCAGGGCATTTAACTGCTTCTTCTTTCGTGCAAGGCCCCGAATGATCTGTTCGTCCTCCTTCCGGGCCATACCTTCTACATTCACATACAACGGGTGCAGGGCAAATGCCGACACGGCATTGTATGGGTAAGAGTCCTTCCAGGTATGCGTAGCCGTTGTATCGTTAACGGGCAACAGTTGAATGAGGCGGATACCGGTTTTCTTAGCCCAGTCCACTAACAGTGGTATATCGGCAAATTCTCCTACTCCCAGTCCATTGCGGCTTCTTAAACTAAACACCGGAATGTTTACTCCTGCGCCCTTCCATGTAGATTGGGTATTATGAAAGAACCCGTCATGAATGATCGTGAGTTTTCTGTTGCTGCCGTTATCGTGCAGCAAACGGTTATCGCCATCCTCATACCGGATAAAAGCACCGGTTTTAATATTATAAACAACATATTTATACGCGATGGGAAACTCCGTGTTGGCGAGGTTTACACCGGCAGTCCACCATTCATTTTCCAAACCCAGCTTTACCGGATGCGCCGTATTCCATTCGGATAGCGCTGTAGTTCCTCCCAACAAACCGAGCGCTTCATTTTTCAGCAATAGCGGTGCTTTCACCCTAAAAATATGCGTATGTCCATTGGAAGGAGTTGGTTTTACATTGGACGGGTTGCGACGCAATATTACCCGACGAAACGGAGCGGTAAAAAATACATTATCATATTGATCCGGGGCGTCCCAGGTATCCAATAGCTGAATTTCTTTGACCGTGTTTTGGGGAATATCAAATACCCTGTAATCCCACTCTTCGGTTATTCCGCCGGATTTATCAATAAAGATGTATTTGTATCGTATCTCAGCGGGAAGATCATCGCCTGCATCGGGCAATTCCAATTCGTAGCTCCAATATTCCTCGTTGAGGTAAGTCATGGTAGCCGCTCCGGTGGCGGAAAGGTTGCCTAACTGCGGAATATTCCCCGAAAGCGCCAGCAACTCACCAAATTGGGTATGAAAGCGGATATGAAAATGAATCTTTATCATAAATCCTCTTTATATTTGTTGCAAATTAATGATCAGACATGGATACTGCCAATAAAAAGTCCCGCGGTTTGTACTGGCTGCTTTTCTTACTTTCTGTAGCTGTATTTTTCTTAGTATATGTTTTCGCCGGAAACTTCATTACGGTTACCCTTCCCTTTGTTGTTTACTTTTTTGCCAAGGCACTCGACATCATATAAACGGCAGTTTCATTTATGACTGCTCAATCCTTTTATGAGGAAAAGGTACGGCTGCTTCTGGAAGCGATAACATCTTCAAAAAGAAAGTTAGTCCTATCTGCCCTGTTTCGGATGGTCAGTTTTTCGGTATCTGTTATTTCGGGGTATCTCTTTTTCCGTGAACACCAGGGGGTACTCCTGTTGCTCTCCATTTTATTTTTTCTCCTGTTTCTGATGCTGGTTGTGTTTGCCGTTCGGCTCAAAGAACGGAAAGCACTCCAGGAAAAATTTCTGTTCATCTGTAACAACGAACTGGGCGTTCTGCGCAACGAACCCAATCAAATGGATGACGGCAGGGAATATTCCAATACCGATAGTTATTCCGCCGACCTTGATATCTTCGGCCCCCGGTCGCTGTTTCATGTACTTAACCGGTGTACTACTTCACACGGAAAAACCGCCCTTGCGAATGCGTTGGAGCATCCCCTGCAGGATGCTGCTACTATAAAGAAACATCAGGAAGCTGTTCAAATTCTTGCAACACAACCGGAAGAGCGGCTGCAAACTATTGCGCAAGGCTTATTATACGGAGAAAAGGAAGGCAACCTGCACAACCTCGAAACATGGCTGCAACCCGCAACGCGCCTGCATAAAATGAAATGGCTGCGGTTTGTTTTATGGATGGTTCCTCTGTACAATATTTCCAGCTTTTTGTATTACCTGGCTACTGATAATATTCTACCGTTTTTGGCAGGCTTTGCTGTTGCGTGGATAATTACGGCACGATATGCTAAATACATTCATCAACAGCACCTGCATATTGGGAAAAAACAGGGTATCCTCCATCAATATTCGGGAATATTAAAGTCGTTTTTAAATGTGGGCCCAGGCAAATCTGTTTTATTGGAACAACTCCGTCAAACAGCGCTCCATGCACATGTGGCGATAGGCAGACTGGCAAAGCTTTCTTCTTTTTTTGACCAGCGCCTGAACCTGTTGGTTAATCTTTTCCTCAATAGTTTTCTATTATACGATCTGCGGTGCCTGCTGGCACTCGAGCATTGGAAAGAAGCGAACAGAAAAAGTTTCCCCGAATGGCTGAGCACCGTTGGAAATATGGAGTGTTTGCAATCCCTGGCCAGCTTCGCCTGGCATCACCCCCATTATTGTTATCCCGAAATACAGGAGGGCGAGTTCGCTTTTATTAGTGCGGAGGAAATGGGACACCCGTTGATTGCCGTTGATGAGCGAATTGCCAATAGTTTTGAAGCGGGAAAGCACAACCGGTTGCTGCTGATTACTGGATCTAACATGTCTGGTAAAACTACCTTCCTGCGTACCTTGGGCGTAAATCTTATTTTGGCGCAAAATGGTGCTCCCGTTTGTGCGAAATCCTTCTCCTGTATACCGATGGAAATTTTAACGGCTATCCGGGTGAACGACTCTCTTCAGGAACACACTTCGTACTTTATGGCGGAGCTTAAGCGTTTGCAACACATTATCGAAAGGTTGCACCGTAGCCGTTCTGCTTTAGTATTGATTGATGAAATATTGCGGGGGACCAATTCCGAAGACAAGACCTACGGATCCGAGCAATTTATCCTTCAACTGCTGCGGTACAACTGCATTACTCTTTTTGCCACCCATGACCTCAGTTTGGGAAAACTCGAAACAACTCATGAAGGAAAGATCAGTAATTATTGTTTTGAAAGCTCCATTGCAGATGACAAGCTGTTTTTCGACTACAAGCTCCGATCTGGCATTGCCACAAACAAGAACGCTTCATTTTTAATGAAGCAGATGGGTATCTTAAATCCGGCAAGCCAATAAAACAGCGCCTTTGCCAGATGACTGCAACGATATATTTGGAGATGGCTATTCGTCTGTGCATCCTGGCATCCCCTGTATTTATTGCCACGAAGGCACGAAGACACGAAGACACGAAGTGAACTCATAAAACGCTCACGCACATTTATACCCATCTGTGCATCTGTGGTATCTCCATTGCAATTTCAAATCTTAATATTTGCAATCAACAGTATTTGCTTTTTATCGCATTGCCTCAAACCTTAAAAGGCGAAGTATCGCTACTCCGCCAATGTAAAGTTTAATGGTTATGGCATTATACTAACAACAAGGCAAATACCGTGATAGTAGAAAGGAAAGCCCAGGCAATAACATAGGCTTGCGTTACATCAGCATACTGAGTTGTAAAAAGCTTTTTCATAGACACTGTTTTTTAATGGGTTAAAAATGACAGGGTCGGATCAAATGGTTAATGTTGAAGCTTTCAGAGTAAGATACGGAGTAAACGGATATTAGTTTTCAAAACGGGATAGTAGCATATTAACGCGTCTTTTGCAACGTTATTGTGTTATGAACTTCGTGCCTGGCTACCATTCGCAGGTATCCTTTTCCGCTCGTATAAATTCTGTCTCCTACAAATACAACACTCAATATTTCCAGTTTAAAAACGAAGCATTTATTAACAATTTGATTATATTGCTTCCCTAAAAATTTGAAGTTGGTTCATCAACTTTGAGCAATTATTATTTAACCCTTAAATCATGCTTATGAGCAAACTCAGGCGTATGCTGGCAGCAGCCGCGGTATTATGGTGTTTACCGCTGGCGATACTGGCTCA
>JADZFY010000009.1 GCA_020854215.1 Chitinophagaceae bacterium
GCTATTGCACATAAACGTACCATGTTTGTATCGGAGTCCTTTTTAGTGGGGTCGGCGGCCGACAATAAAGCGGTGATTATTGAAAAAACTCCCGACACGTTAGCGGTGTACGATCCCCAATCCGATCGTATATTATGTGCTAACCATTTTCAAAGTAAAGTATTGGGTGAAACAGCCCTTAACAGGGAACAAATGGACGAAAGCGCCTCCGCATACCGGTTCAAACGATTACAGGAGCTTTTGCAGGAGCACCCGAAAAACACCGTTCAAAATACGGTAAGAATATTGAGAGACAGAAATGGATTGCATGATGCCAATATCGGATTGGGAAATGAAAAGGCCCTGAATCAACTGATTGCACACCATGCCATAATATTTGAACCACAGAAAAGGTTAGTATGGGTATCAACGGCTCCGTGGCAGTTGGGTGAGTTTGTGGCATATGACCTGAACAAAGTATTTGCCCTTCGCGGAATGCAAAAGAATACGGAGATAAATGAGCCGGGGCTAACGATAGCTGCGGATTCATTTTTATTGAGTACCCAGTTTACTAATTTTGAAAAATACCGGAACTATAAACAACTGATCGCTGATGGTGCGGAGGTAAATACCGATAGTGTTGTTGCCAGTAACCCCGGGTTTTACCACAGTTATGTACTTGCAGGAGATTATTGCTTTAAGCACGAACGTTTAGACCGTGCTGTTCAATACTATAAACAGGCATTAACCAAAGAGATTGCAACAAAGCAGGAAGAAACCTATATCCGCCGGCAGATAACGGATATTCAAAAGAAACTACAATAAAATGATTACGGGCGTAGGAACAGATATTGTTGAAACAGAACGAATAGCCAAAGCAATAGAAAAAGAACAGGGTTTTCGTGAGTTGGTTTTTTCCAGGCATGAAATATCCTATTGTGAGTCGAAAGCAGATAAGTTTCAACATTATGCTGCAAGATTTGCAGCTAAAGAGGCATTTTTTAAAGCACTGGGAACAGGCTGGAAAAATGGTACGTCTTTTAATGAAGTGGAAGTAGTAAATACGGAAAACGGCAAGCCCGAAATTAGACTGCTCGGGGAAACAGCCATCACCATCGGCTCGCTAAAATCAATGGTCTCCCTTTCGCATGTTAAACACATGGCTACGGCTGTAGTGATCATTGAGTATTGAAAAGCAGGAATTGCCTACTAAAATACAAACCAGTTTAGTAATTTCCTGTTATGAAAGCCCTGAAGTCGCAATACGATGTCGTTATCATTGGCGCCGGTATCGGTGGATTAACCGCTGCCGCGTTATTGAGTAAATCGGGATTATCCGTTTGCATACTGGAGAAGGAGCCACATGTAGGCGGCTATCTCGCCGGCTTTAGAAGAAGGGATTTTATTTTTGATACAGCCATCCACTGGCTGAATCAATACGGACCAAACGGCGTTGTTACCAAACTTTTTGATGCTATCGGCAACGACCATCCCCGGGCTATCTCCCTCAATCGAACAAGACGTTACCGGGGGCATAGTTATAACTACCTGCTAACGAATAATCCGAATGTGCTGCGCGACCAGTTGATTGCGGAGTTTCCCCACGAAAAAAAAGGGATTGAACGTTTTTTTCGGAATGCTGAAAAAATTGGGAGATCATTAAATAGCCTGACGCAGATTTTCAGATCGGAAGAAACGATGTCTTTTCTCGAAAAATTGCAAAGCAAACTGAAACTGCTGAAGGTTGTTTTGCCATTTATCCCGTATGTTTCTTACAGCGGAGAAAAAGGACTCAAAAAAGGCTTGAGCAAGTTTTTCAAAGATGAGCGCCTGCAAAATATTTTTACCTCAGAAACGGAGATAATTGGATGTATGGTTCCGTTGGGCTGGTCCTATGCCAACGATTTCCAGTGCCCGCCAAAAGGAGGAGGGCAGGTGATACCTCAGTGGTTACGACACGTCATTGAATTTTACGGAAATACAGTGGGCACCCGTTGCAGGGTGGACAAAGTTATTCTTAATGGAAATGTGGCGTCCGGCGTCTTGTTTACGCATCAGGGCAGGCAGCACCAGGTTAATAGCAAGTATGTAATAGCCGCCTGCGATATCGAATGTTTGTACGAAAGAATGTTGCCTGCACATATGATTCCGGAAAAGATCAGGTTAAAATTAAAACAGGCAGAATTATACACCTCATCGGTAACCATTTCTATCGGACTGAGTTGTCCCGCAGAGGAACTGGGATTTGGAGAAGAACTGATTCATGTTGCCGATGAGCGGCAGTCGTTCGACAGCCACCACTCGGGCGATCCGGCTACAACAGAAATCAGCATCCTGGCTCCGTCAGTAAGAGATAAGACCATGGTTCCTGAGGGAAATGGATCCCTTACCTTGTTTATGCCTGCACTGATGAGTTATGAGAATAACTGGCAAACCACTTTGGACGAACAGGGTAACATGATCAGGGGGGAGGATTACAAGAAACTCAAAGCCAGTGTAGCCGAAGCGATTATTGGAAGGGTAGAAGCACTGGTAGCTCCGGGACTTCGTTCAAAAATCCTGTTTTATGAAGTGGCAACCCCCGTTACGCATTACCGTTATACCGGCAATAAAAGCGGCACAATGATGGGGGCTAAACCCGGAAGAAAAAATATGCAGAACAAAATAGCCCATTATCAAACTCCGATAAAAAATCTGTTGCTGGGCGGACACTGGGCGGAATTAGGTGGTGGCGTACCTATTGCCACAAAAGCGGGAACAAATGCTTCCTTACTGGTATTGAAAAAGGAGAACAGGCAGGCATTCAAAACTTTGTGTGGCTACATAGACGGTAAAATTGAATTGAACGAATTACTAACGGCAACCTGTTTTAAACCTTACGATCATTCGTGGGTGCACCCGCTTACCCCTGCGCAAAAACGTGCAGCAACTAAAACAGCGATAGTTGTTTCTTCCTATCCCTCAGAAAAAGACGAGTAACTGTATACAGCAATACCATACTGTCTTTTCAGGTTTTTTCCGGTTGCCATTAACATTAATTAACGTTTACTAATTGACGGGTGGTAGCTGTTTCCACTCTAAATTGTATTAGTTTCGCAGGCAATGAGAAAGTTATTTTTATTTGGAATTGTGGTCGCCGGTCTGTTTGCCTGTTCATCAGAAAAGGAGAAGGTAACCACCCATCGTCCCACGAGATCCAATGCCGTTATTGCTGATGCGTTTGTGGTACGCAGTGTACCGCTGAGTGAAAATATTGTGGTGGCAGGGTCTATCATGCCGTCAGAAGCCACAGATATCCGCCCTGAAATTTCCGGCAGGCTCGTGAGTATTCATCTCCGGGAAGGCGCTTTCGTAAAGAAAGGCACCTTACTCGCAAAATTATTTGACGGTGATCTGCAGGCACAACTAAAGAAATTGGAAGTGCAGTTAGCGATCAATGAGAAAACTGTGGAACGTTACCGCGAATTGCTCA
>JADZFY010000010.1 GCA_020854215.1 Chitinophagaceae bacterium
AAATAGCTATTGGGTAAATCCATTAATCGTACATCTTCCCTGATTTCACCTTTCAAATTCCGAATTTGCTTAGATGCATCATGGTCAAGAGCGTAGCGATCGGAAAAGGCGCTGTTGTTTTTTGATACGGATGACAATTCAGGTACCTCCGGAGCGGATTCGTTTATATAAAAATCAGGCACGGTAGCCGAATGGCGTTTTTTTATTTCCACATTTTTTCGCTTCTCAGTTCGTGACGCAATTAATGGTTTTTCACTTTGGGGAGCGGTGATTCCCTGTGATTCGTTTTTGTTGGTAATTGGCACTGATTCCCGTTCCTGATTGGCAGGCCGCAACTCTTTTTGCTCTGTTATCGCAGTTTCATAACGGCCGACCAGGAAATAATTAGCTGCATAAAAACATATTCCAATAATTGCAGCGGCTGCTGTAATCCGGACGATTTTATTAAAAATAAAAAATGGGGAAGAAACTACTGTTGCAGGGTTCAGTTCTTTCTGAATCTGCTGCCAGCAATTTTCCGGAGGGGCAATTTCGGCATGGTACAATTTGTTCCTGAAATGGTAAAAATCATCATCCAGGTCATGCACTATCTTCTCCCACACCTTATCGGGTGGTTTGACCTCATGATTATATAATTCATTTTTCCATTTCATAAAGAGGGTAAAGGATACCTTTAAGACACCGTTCTTTTTTTCTTAATAATCTGTTGGAGCACTCCTTTTGCTCTGGCCAGTTGTGATTTGCTCGTTCCTTCACTTATCCCAGTCATTTCCGCTATTTCCTTATGTGAATACCCTTCAACTACATATAAGTTAAACACCGTTCTGTAACCCGGCGAAAGTTCCTGAATCATTTTCATCAAATCCTTCATACTTAAGTTATCAATTGCCGACAATTCGTTTGCCTCCAGCAGGTTTTCATGACTTTCCGTAACCGAATATATATTCACCTGCCTACGGTAATGCTCAATTGCCGTGTTTACAAAAATCCTTCTTATCCATCCTTCAAAAGAGCCGTCACCCCGGTACATGTGCAGGTTCTTGAAAATTTTCACAAATCCGTCCTGTAAAATATCCTGGGCATCTTCTGCTTTACCAGCGTAACGAAGACAAACTGCATACATTTTGCCCGCGAACCGCTGGTACAAATGCTCCTGCATACGCCGGTCTCCATCTAAACAACCTTTAATTAAGTCGCTTTCGTTGGTGTTATGGTTGCTTTCTGCTGCCATTTAATAAACAAATATCAATTAATTTTTATGCGTTTAATGGTTAATGCCTAATAATTCTGTTGATTGAGTAAAAATCGGACAAGTTGTTCCATTGCTTTTCCACGGTGACTGTATTGATTTTTTTCTGCCAGGTCCATTTCTGCAAATGTACGATTGCTATTAAGGGGGATGAATACCGGGTCGTAACCGAAGCCTTTGTCACCACGGGGGATATCCGCAATCTGCCCTTCGCAGGCGCCTTCAAATAGGTGTTCAGTGCCGTTCAGACACAGAGAAATCACCGTTCTGAAACGGGCAGATCTATTGGTTTTACCCTCAAGCATGTTGAGCAATTTTTGGGTATTTGCAGCAAAGTCTCTTTCGTCTCCGGCATATCTGGCGCTCTTTACTCCTGGGTCGCCGTTCAAGGCCATGGTCTCTAATCCGGTATCTTCTCCGAAACAACTGATGCCCGTTAACCGGTAAATCGTCATCGCTTTTTCCCTGGCATTTTGTTCCAGTGTGTCATAAGGTTCCGGGATATCAATGTGAATTCCAGCCTCTGCGAGGGTAACTATTTGAAACCGTTTGCCCAGCAGGGCGCGTATTTCTTCTACTTTATGTTGGTTATTGGTAGCGAAAATGAGTTTTTGCATAATTAAACATTACAGTTGAAATGCTGATTTTAACGCTGCCCACAGCTTGGTTTTAAGCGATTTATCAGCTTCAATCTTACCCAGCATCGGCGCACAAACGTAAACAGTATTGTTAAAACGCTGAACCTGAAAATCGGGAAAATGGAGTGGCAAACCAATTTCTTCAGGAGAAATACCAAAAAGAAGCATGGTATGAGGTTGGGTTACCGTATGAATCGCATTGAAATGAATATTTGGATGCGGAACGATATTTACGATGGCTACATCTGCAACATTTAAACCGCAGGCAGTTAATATCCCTGTTAAAAAAGTAAATGATTTGTCGCTGAGAAAGCTGGTATCAGTTTCATTAACCAGGATGGTAATTTGTTTTTGATTCGATCCAAGAAATTTTATTTGTTGGGCGGCAGCGCTATTTTCACTCACCGTTTGCGAAAGGCTAACGAGTGATGTGGGATAGAGTTTTGCCATCAGGCTTGGGGGGAGTATATATTTTTCCAGCGTCATAATTACTAAAGGTAGGCGACAACGTCCTTCGTTCAGGTTTTTTCGTTTCTTTGCAACAAAAATAGTGTTTTATGATTGCCACCATGGATATTAAGATTACAAAAACACAAAGAAGCCGGCTTCAGGATATTGACTTTGACAATTTGCCTTTCGGAAAATATTTTACCGACCACATGTTGGAGGCGACCTATGAAGATGGAAAATGGACGAATGTGGTCATCCGGCCGTACCAGCCTTTGCTTTTGGAGCCATCATTAACAGCGCTGCATTATGGGCAATCTATTTTTGAAGGCGTGAAGGCATACAGGGATGAAAATGGAAATGCGTTCGTGTTCCGACCTTATGATAATTTTCGTCGTTTCAATATCTCTGCCGCGCGAATGAATATGCCCGATGTGCCGGAAGAGATTTTTATCGGGGGGATGCGTCAGCTTATTGCGTTGGATAAGAATTGGATACCTGCCAAAAAGGACCATTCTCTGTATATCCGTCCGTTTATGTTTGCAACCGATGCGATGTTGGGTGTTCGACCGGCTCAAACTTATAAATTCCTTATCATTCTTAGTCCAACGGGGCCATATTACGCGAAGCCCATGAATATTCTTGTAGAGGAGCATTATACCCGTGCTGCACCCGGAGGAGTAGGGTTTGCGAAGAATGCCGGTAATTATGGTGGTAGTCTTATTGCAGCAACCGAAGCCCAAAAACAGGGGTATGATCAGGTGTTATGGACAGACCCGTTCGAACATAAATGGTTACAGGAAGTAGGAATGATGAACGTATTTTTTGTGATTGATCATACTGCCATTACTCCTTCATTGGATGAAGGGACCATTCTTGACGGCGTAACACGTAAAAGTGTAATCACTATTCTAAAGGAAATGAATGTACCCGTTGAAGAACGAAAAATTAGTATAGACGAGATAATAGATGCCCATAAACAGGGAAGACTTCAGGAAGTTTTTGGAACAGGTACAGCGGCTACCATAGCCATGATTCACCGGGTTAAGTATAAGGATGAAGTATTGGAGTTCAACGAAAAAGACTGGATACTGAGCCAGGAAATAAAACAAAAACTGGATGCAATCCGCCAGGGTAAGGCAACAGATACGCACCAGTGGATGATGCCTGTTTAAATCATAAACCGCGAATTTTTCGGGTGAATTTTGGGCACGGGTGCGGCCTT
Organism: Chitinophagaceae bacterium; assembly: GCA_020854215.1. Taxonomy (GTDB): domain Bacteria; phylum Bacteroidota; class Bacteroidia; order Chitinophagales; family Chitinophagaceae; genus Agriterribacter. The sequence goes on from JADZFY010000010.1 coordinate 3,560, forward strand.
AACGATAATTTAATTGCGATCGGGAGAGTTTTTAATAATTTGAACTTTTAAATTTTGGTATTTCCCAACAAGCCGCTTACCTTTGCCCTCCCAAAAATAAAAGGTAAGAATGCCTACAATACAACAATTAGTAAGAAAAGGTAGAGAAATCATCAGGGCAAAAAGTAAATCAAG
>JADZFY010000011.1 GCA_020854215.1 Chitinophagaceae bacterium
GTAATGAGGTGAATGAATTTTGTTGCTACGGAAAGATCGTTGTATATCATTTTTTGAAAATCTTCCCTGGGCAGTTGTAATATCTCTGCGTCTTCGAGCGCAATGGTGCTGTCTTCGTAATTCTTGTCTTCAATTATCGGTGAATACCCTATGAAGTCACCTTCGCTAAAAAGGTCTGTAATATATTCTTTGCCATCTTCGTGTGTCCGGAAACCCTTTACTTTTCCTTTTACGATGTAATATAAAAACCGGGGACGTTTCCCTTCCTGATACAAAAACTGTTTTTTACTATAGGGTGCAACATCATATTGGTTGGTGAGTTGCTGAATTAGCCCCGAAGCATTCACATCTTTCATAAATTGGGTAATGCCCGATGCCCCCTGAACATAATTTTGCGAAAGAATTTCTCTTTTTTTAAGTCTAACCTCCACGGCATTCAACAGCTCAATTTCTTCGAAGGGCTTGGTTACATAATCATCTGCTCCCATTTCCATTCCTTTGCGCTGGTCGGATCGTTCGGTTTTTGCGGTGAGGAAGATGAAAGGAATATTGCGCGTATCTTTATTTTTCTGCAGTAAATGCAACACACCATAGCCGTCTAATTCGGGCATCATAATGTCGCAAATAATAATATCCGGCTTTTCACGTAAAGCGGTTTCAATCCCTTTTTTTCCATTTTCTGCGGTCAGGCTGGTATAACCCGCCAGTTCAAGTATTTCCGCAACATTGTCGCGGATGTCTGCATTGTCGTCAATAACTAAAACGGATGGCATAATTTATTGCTTTTGATAGTCAACCGGAATGGTCACCCGTGCAGTGGTTCCCTTTCCTAAATCGCTTTCTATTTTAATGTTTCCCTTTAATAAATCAGCATAGCGCTTGATAATATGAAGTCCCAGCCCGGTTCCCTGAATGTTTACTGCATTCTTTCCTCTGAAAAAGCTTGAAAACAATTGTTGCTGGTCTTCGTCTGAAATTCCAATGCCCTCATCAGAAATACAGATTTCCAAATGGGCCGGATGCGTTGTGCTCCGGATATCAATTGTGGTGTTTTCTGCAGAGAACTTGATGGCGTTTGCCAGGAGGTTAATAATTATGTTTTTCAAAAGTCGTTTGTCTGTGCAAATATCCGGACTTCCATCACAGGAAAAAGCAATCCGCTGACCGGATTTTTCCTGCGGTTTCATTTCTTCCAACACCTCATCCATAAAATCCTCAATATTAAACACTGTTGGATGGGTTTCCACCTTGTTTTCGTCGAGTTTTCCCAGCGAAAGGAAGTCATCAAGAATATCATTCAGGTTTCTAACCGCATCTTTTATTTTTTCAACATGACGGTCCCTTTTGCCCTGGTCTTCCGTTGTAGTATATTTAGATAACAGGGAGGCAGAAGATAGTACCGTGCTAAGCGGTGTGCGAAATTCGTGAGAGGCTATGGAAACAAACCGGCTCTTTATTTCATTGAGGTGTTTTTCCTTTTCCAGCGCATCGTGCAATTCGTTTTGCGATTGCTCCAGCTTTAACAATGCTTCCTTTAATATCATTGTTCGTTCTTCAACTTTCACTTCAAGCTGCGTGTTGAGTTTTCGCATGTCATTGGTCATCTTTTCCAACTCCACCTGTTGCTGCAGCATGTTCTTTTCTATATTTTTCCTATGGGTAATATCTACAATAAAAGCAGTTACAAACAACTCCTCTTCCTTTTTGTAAAAACTCAGACTAATTTCAACCGGAATTTCAACACCATCACTTCTTCTCCCATAGAGATCTCGTCCCGATCCCATTATCCGGTTTTCGGGATGCACATAAAATTCACCGCGGTCTGCAGCATGCATCGGATGAAAGCGTTCCGGTATCAACAATTCAATCGGTTTGCCCACAACTAAATGGGCTTCATACCCGAACATACGTTCTGCAGCCGGGTTAATTAAGGTAATTTGCCCCTTGCTATTGGTGAGAATGATGCCTTCTGTTGCGTGTTCAAAAAGAGATACGAGGTGTGCTGTGTCCAGTTTCATAATCAGTTACTTATTTCCTGCTTTTGCCCTATTCACTTTATTATTTTAAATGTAGGAACATAACATTTTGATTTTGATTCAAAACGGGAAAATAAGTCAAAATAAAACAATAAAGAGAGGTAGCATGAATTTTATGCTTCGTCTTTTTGATTCATAAGTTCGTTTTCCATTTGAAGCACGCGGGGAAACAGCACGTCATTTTCCAGGTGAATATGATGTACCAGGTCATTGTCTAACTCCCGCAGCTTCCGGAGGGCAACAACATGCCTTACACAGGCATTTTCGGGTGGAAGATAGTTGTGCGTAAGTTCACGCATTTCCCGAACCAGTTTTGTAATAGCCTTTTGTTCCTGCAACATTACCTGTTCAACGGGTTTGCGAAGCGTTCTAACCATCAGTGCCGCATAAGATTCCTTATTGAGATATGCTCTCGCTATCTGGCGAATATATGGGAAGATAATATCCTCCTCCTGCTGTTGGCGGGGAATAATTACTGCCGAAAATGTTCCGAACAAATTCCGGAGTTCAGGCAGATATTCATATTGTTCACTGTATTTTTCCGTAACGAGGTTCAGATAATCCATAGAATCCGGGATGGCTTTTTCGAGGTAACGGTGATGAACATGAATAATATAGTCCGCCAGAAAATCGGGATTCCAGATTTGGTAGTCGTGCAAAGCCTGCGGATGAGCCGTATAGGTAATATCTTCCAGTTCCCGCAATATTTGGTGTAGGGGCAGGTCTTTCGCAGTACAGATTTCTTTTAACGCAACCTTCGCCCCACTGCAATAATTAATATTATAGCTATTAAAAACCCGGGCCGTTCGATAATCATTAGTTACTATATCTGATATACAACTGTTTTCTTCTATTGTCTTAATACCTTCAAGCATAATTTTCTACAGCATTTTCACCATGCAGCATCGGTAAAAATATCATCTCGCGGAAATGACAAACCTGACCATTGTCATACACTTACGTGATCCTAAACAGCAGTA
>JADZFY010000012.1 GCA_020854215.1 Chitinophagaceae bacterium
AACATCGGGCGCCCTGGATGCTGCGGGTTATCTGGAATTCTGGGGAGAAATGAATGACGGTAAACCCGACACCCGGTTATACAGAAATATTAATGACCAACTCAACGATAAATGGAGCCTTGAAACGGATACGGCTACTTACTTTTTGACGGTTAATCCATTAGCCGGCAATCTTAGGGTTGTAAATGACGTGAATAATATAGCAGGAAATACCCTCGCCGCTGAGCCGTATTTTATGTTCACCTACCGAAAGGATTATAAAAACAGGATAAATGCAGGGTATGCGGGACTGGTGGGAGAATACGTCTATTCGTCTGTGTACGACAAAGGAGAAGGGTACACCAGTGGTGACATACGACCTTCCACTCCATTTAATGAATCGGTAACTAACCTGTATCCCTATACAGGAGGTCCATCCGGTAGTTTTTTTATTGCTGCCGCAGGCAATGCTTTGTATAATCGCAATTTGAGGGTAGAAGTAAACAATACTCAGCTTGTAGATGTGGTTATGAATGTTTTTAACGACACGCGGCAGCAGGTAGTCTTCCCTGTGAGCTTAATTGGTGCCGGTAGTGCAGCCGTGAAAATTATTAATACATCAGCCAATCCTAACGATAGAATGGTGGTTGCTCGCTATGCGATCACCTACCCCCGCCAGTTTAATTTTGGTAATAGTACCAACTTCGCATTTGAGTTACCTGCCTCAGACTCCGGTAATTTTATTAGAATATCAAATTTCAACAGGGGAACTGCTGCGCCGTTGTTGTACGACCTCACTAACCAGAAACGATATACAGGTGATATTTCCGAACCGGGAGTTATCAAATTCGCGTTACCCGCTTCTGTTCAAAAAAGAAGGCTGATCCTGATGAATGCATTATCGGGAAATATCACACAACTCAATACGCTGACTCCGCGAAATTTTGTAAACTTCGGGCTGCCGGATATGCAGGGAGATTATCTTATCGTTAGCAACCGGTTATTGTATAACGGGGCTAATGGGAATCCCGTAGATGCTTACGCGCAATACCGCAGTTCTGCTGTGGGGGGAGGTTATGCAGCGAAAATTTATGATATAGATCAGTTAACCGATCAGTTTGCTTTTGGAATTAAGCGCCACCCTGGCGCTGTTAAGAATTTTGTTGCCTACGCCGAAGATGTGTTTTCCACTAAGCCTAAAGCCATTTTTTTGGTTGGCAAAGGAGTCAATTATATTGATGCAACAGCATACCAGAGTGATCCGTTGCTGGAGCGTTTAAACCTGGTGCCATCCTTCGGGCATCCCGCTTCAGATAATCTGCTGGTGGCACGGGACAATGAAACCATTTCCAGTATCCCTGTGGGGCGCCTTTCAGCAGTTGTTCCCTCCGAAGTGGAAACCTATCTGAAGAAGGTGAAAGAATACGAGTCGGTGAGTACTAATGCTCCCCAGACTGTTGCGGAAAGGGCATGGATGAAAAATATTGTACATGCAATTGGTGGTGGCGATCCATCGCTGGCAGCACAAATAGGCGGGTATATGAATCATCTTAAGACGGTGATTGAAGATACGTTGTACGGTGGCAGCGTGAAGAATTTTACAAATTCATCCGCAGTGCCAAGCGACCTTAGTTCCGACGAGTTGAAACGACTATTTGCAGAAGGTATTGGCATTATTAATTATTTCGGACATTCCTCCGCAAGCACTCTGGAGTTCAATATTGACGATCCAAATGTATATGACAACCAGGGAAAGTACCCGTTCTTTTTTGTGAATGGGTGTCTGGCAGGTGATATTTTTACATTTGACCGAAACAGGTTTAATGTAATAACCACCTTGTCGGAAAAGTATATGATGGCGAATCAACGGGGTAGCATAGGTTTTATTGCCAGCTCTCATTTTGGCATTGTAAACTATCTTAATTCTTACCTGAACGGGCTTTATAAAGCGATGTCGCAGAAGGATTACGGGCGTTCCATTGGAGAGATCATGGAGGAATCCTTCCGCTATCTTCAAAGTGTTTGGGGAACAGATTTTTTTGCCAGGTTGCATGCTGAAGAGATCACCCTGCACGGAGATCCTGTAATAGCTTTTTACTCCCAACCCAAACCAGATTATGTGGTGGAAGATCAATTGGTGAAATTGCCTTCCGTTATTTCTGTGGCGGACAATAGTTTTACCCTGTCGGTAAAATTTATGAATATCGGAAAAGCGGCAGATGATTCATTAACACTTGATATCAAAAGACAGTTGCCTGATGGATCCATAATTAATGTGCTGCGAAAAAGAGTAGCTGCGATAAAATATGCCGACAGTATTGAATTAGCCATCCCGGTAAACGGTGCTGTAGAAAAAGGGGCAAATAAGTTAATCATTGTGGTGGATGCAGATGAAGAAATTGATGAGGTAAGTGAGGCAAATAACACAATCAATAAACCGTTTTATGTTTTAGAAGATGAAATACGACCAATCTATCCTTATAACTTCTCTATCGTAAATAAACCCAATATTTCCTTCTTTGCCTATGCGCCGCATACCGGAAAAAATTCTTCGCAATATGTAATGGAAATTGATACTACCGAATTGTTTAATTCGGGTATGAAACAAATGAGTTCGCAGAGTAGTACCGGTGGGATTATTGAATTTCATCCTAATATAACACTCTCCAATAATACCGTGTATTATTGGCGTACAACCACGTCGGGAGATAATTCCGTATGGAATAATTCTTCCTTCCTGTTGAATACACAAAGCACTTCAGGATATAATCAGTCGCACTACTTTCAGCATACTTACAGTGCATTCGATTCTATGAAGTTGAATCCAAACCGGAGTTTTTATTATAATAAACAACCTGTTAACATCAATGCGAAAATCGGATTGTATCCTGCGTATGCGGGAGGGCAAATTGCTGTTAACAGGAATGAAGAAATACTTGCCGACTGGATGTGCCAGTTTAATGTGTTGCAAATAATAGTATTTGACGAGAGGACCGCGAAAGCATGGCAGAATTATAATGTCAGTCCTACGGAAGGCAGGTTTGGGAGTGTGCCTATTTGCCATCTTAAACCCTACTCTTTCAGTTATTTATTTGACAATCCTGTACACAGGAAAAATGCGATGAAGCTGCTGGATTCTATTCCCGATGGCAATTCTGTAATGATTTACTGGACAGGCGTTTCAGTGAATACGTTTGTGCCAGCCAATAAGTCGTTTATTGGCGACTGGATGGCCGACACTACAGTACTGGGTTCCAACCAGTCGTTATATCACAAGCTTAAGAGTTTTGGGCTCAATAAAATAGACAGCTTTACGCGCAATATTCCTTTTCTTTTCTTTTTTAAGAAAGGAGATGCATCCGTTCCCATTTTTCAAAGGACAGGCGTCAATGGCGACGACTATTTGGTGGAGAATTTTACGCTACAGGAAACGCTCGAAAACGGGTGGGTGGAATCCCCCTGGTTTGGGCCGGCACTAAAATGGAATGAGATGCATTGGGACGGGCATAGTGCAGACGCGATATCATTCGATCGTTCCGATATCCAGGTGTTTGGTAAGCATATCAACGGAAGTATTGATCTTCTTGCTACGGTAAAAGACGCACGGGATACTACTCTTGGTTTTATAGACAGTAAAATGTACCCCTTCCTTAAATTAAAAATGCACACCGGCGATACGGTGAATGCTACCCCATATCAACTTGATTTCTGGAGACTGAATGGACAACTTCCTCCTGAAGGCTCTATAGCACCTAATTTGCACCTGGAAGGAAAAGATACGCTGGAGTTGGGTGAGAAGTTTGTATTTGCCATTGCATTTAAGAATATCAGCGAAGTGAATTTTGACAGTTTAAAACTGAAAGCGAGAGTGACCGACAGCAGGAATGTACAGCACGTAATAGACTTACCCAGGCGAAAGCCATTGGTGTCGGGAGATACACTTATTTTTTCCTATGAAGTGGACACGAAAGATTTTCCGGGAGCAAATGCGTTGTTTGTTGAAGTCAACCCCGATGACGACCAGCCGGAGCAGTATCATTTTAATAACTATGCCATTCATAATTTTTACGTACGACCGGATAACATGAATCCATTGATGGACGTAACTTTCGACGGTGTACATATTTTGAACAATGATATTGTGTCAGCTAAGCCGCATATACTCATCAAAATGAAAGATGAGAACAAATTCCTTGCATTGAATGATACCGCTTTAATGAAAGTACAGGTAAGATTTCCTGATGGGCAACTGAGGTCGTTTTCGTTTACCAATGACACGTTGCGCTTTACCCCTGCGAACTTGAATGACAAGGATAATACTGCCATCATTGATTTTAATCCCGCCTTTTTGGAAGATGGAGATTATGAGTTGATTGTCTCGGGAAGAGACCGTACTGGTAACAGCAGTGGAAAGTCTGCCTATCGGGTAGGATTTAAAGTAGTGAACAAGCCGATGATATCAAACATGTTCAATTATCCCAATCCCTTTACTACTTCTACCGCATTTGTATTTACATTAACAGGAAGTGAAGTTCCGCAGAATATTCGCATTCAAATATTAACAATAACGGGAAAAATAGTGCGGGAGATAACAAAGGACGAACTTGGTCCATTGAAGATAGGCAGGAATATTACGTCGTTTAAATGGGATGGCACGGACCAATATGGCCAGAAGTTGGCCAATGGTATCTATCTTTACCGTGTTTTAACGAACCTGAACTCAAAATCTCTGGAAAAATACAAGACAGAAGGAGAACAAACCGATCAGTATTTCAACAAGGGTTACGGGAAGATGTATCTCATGCGATAAATGAAGCGTATTGAACAGAAATTACACTTGTTCGGATTAACAGGTTATGTTGCTGGTCTTATTGTAACTGTGCGATTAATCAAGGAGTAGTGATCAAACCATATATATCAGGCTTATTACGCCGGGTCGGATTATTAGGAGGAACAGAATGGCTTCGTTTCTGGATTACCCGTACCCGATTTAATCGCTCCAACAAACGGTTCCTTAAAAACCATCCTGATGTGGAAATACCCCCCGACTTCTTTCTTTATGAAACATATATGCTCAACTACGAGCTTTATTATTTCGATGGGTTGGAAACCGCGGGAGAATTGATCAATTTGCTGAGAAAACATTATGACGTCAGCCGGAGCGGTACTCGGTTCCTGGATTGGGGCTGCGGGCCTGCCCGAATAACCCGTCATTTGCCCGACTTGCTTCCGGTAGCGGAAATCTATGGTATGGATTTTAATGAGCGTTATGTGAGTTGGTGCCGTTCAAAAATTGGAAGAGTAAATTTTGAACATACTAAAGTTTCTCCACCTACGACTTATCCCGATAACATGATGGATATTGTGATTGGGTTATCTGTATTTACCCACCTGTCGGCACAAAATCATCTTGCGTGGCTGGATGAATTGTATCGGTGTATTAAGCCCGGCGGACTTTTGCTGATCACAACACAGGGGCTATCGTACCTCCGGAAGCTATCAACCGGCGAAAAGGAAAAATTTAAGAAGGGGAATCTTATTGTCAGAGGTAAAGTGTTGGAGGGAAACCGTTTGTATTCTGCATTTCAACCCGAATCTTTCGTAAAATCAATCATTAAGAATAAATTTGAAATAATTGAGTTCATTCCGGGTATGGAGAACAGCAATGATCCCGAACAAGATAAGTGGATACTGAAAAAGATCAAATAGCCAATGTTTTTCTATTTTATGGTTTGAAATGAAAAATGGGAAATATAATGCTGATTTCCATTAAATTGAAGACTCTTGATTTTCTCATATTGGCAACAGGAAGAGATGAAATATGAAATGACATTGAATACAGTCAAAATATTTGTAGTTTTTCTTATCATTTATCTGACCCTTTTTGCCATATCACTGAACAACGGATTTTTTTGGGATACTACTCATTTGGCGTCACTTCAGGCATGGTGGTATTACGACAATAGTTTTAAGCATTTTTTCTTACCAACAATTATTGACAGTGGTCATCCTTCATTCTTTGCGATGCTTCTGGCGGTGATGTGGAAGGTGTTTGGCGTGAAGTTGATTGTGGGCCACCTGATGATGCTGCCCTTTGCCTTGCTGCTTATATGGGAAGTGTTAACAACCTGCAGGTATTATTTTGGCAGCACGTATTCATTGGTAGCCGCGCTCCTCCTTCTTAATCCAATTATATTGGGGCAGTTAACCCTCGTAAGCCCCGATGTGGTGTTGTTTTGTTTTTTCTTTTTTACGCTTAATGGGATACTGGGTAATAGTAAATGGAAAATTTTACTGGGTTCCCTGGTGTTAGGCGCGGTGAGTTTGAGAGGCATGATGTGCGTTGGGTACCTGTACCTTTTCTCCTTTCTGCGACAGGATATCACTATTAAATCTTTTTTCCAAAACGCATTTTTCTTTTCTCCCGGTATCCTCGTTGGTATAGGTTTTCTAACGTTTCATTTTGTTCAACTTGGCTGGATGGGATACCACGCGGAGTCTCCATGGGCGGCTTCATTTGAAAGTGCGGGAGTGAAGGGCTTTTTCAGAAATATTGTCGTTTTTATTTTTAGAATGGTGGATATGGGACTGATTTTTGTTTGGCTGTTTATGGGGGCGGCCGTGGTATTCAACAGAAAAAAACGTTTCATTTTTAGTCATCACACAAAGGATCTCGTGCTGTTATGGATATTGTGCTTTTTGGTTTCGGTATTGCTTCAGTTTTTTTACCGCTATTCTCTGTTGCATCGGTATTTATTACCGCTGATAGCGATCTCCATAATGATCTTTTGTTCAATAGCAATTGGAAATTTGAATCTCAGGCAATTTAAACGTGTATGGATATTTTCTCTGGTGGGTCTTTTGTCCGGAAATTTATGGGTGTATCCAGACCGAATAGCTAAAGGATGGGATGCCACGCTGGCTCATCTCCCCTATTATGAATTGAGAAAGAACGCGCTGCATTATATCAAATCTAAAAATATTCCGCTGGGAGAAGTGTACGGAGGATTTCCGTATGACTTAACCGGAAAGTGTATTGATTTGAACAGGGATACCGCTATGTTCTCGAAGTCGTCCGCCGATATCACTCCTTACGTGCTGTATTCGAATATTTCCAATGATTTTTCAGACGAACAACTTCAAACTCTAAAAGAGAAATGGATAATAGTTAAACAGTTTGGCGATTGGCCGGTAAGATTTGTATTATATCGAAACCCTGTAATTCAATAATACACAGCATTTCATTATTAAATGCCCCGTTCCAATTCCCTCCCTCTTACCACATATTTTCCAATCATATCAAATTCGATGTTTACTGTATCGCCCATTTTTAAATGCTGCATATTGGTATGATTATATGTGTAAGGAATAATAGCTACCGCAAAACTGTTCTCTGTAACGTCAAATGCGGTCACACTAATACCATTTACACAAACCGAACCTTTTTCAATGATCAACGGCGCAAATTTTTCCGGAAACTGAAATCGAAATTTCCAGCTTCCGCCCATTTCTTCTGCGGAGATGCAGGTAGCGGTAGTATCGGTATGCCCCTGAACAATATGCCCGTCCAGGCGACCATTGAGTTGTAAACATCGCTCAAGGTTGATGCGTTGACCCGGTACCCATTCCCCAATATTGGTTTTATGCAGGGTTTCCTGAACAGCCGTTACACGGTGCATCTGACTATTTATCTCCTCTACGGTAAGACAAACCCCGTTATGAGCTACACTCTGGTCAGGTTTAAACGAGGCACTCAGCGACGAACTGATCCAGCATTGTTTATTGGTACCTTCATCCTTAACGAAAGCCACAATGCCCACTGATTCTATAATTCCGGTAAACATGTGTGCAAATTAATGTACCCGGTTGAATTTTAATATGGGTACTGCAAATTAGATACTGTTATGCAACCCCTGTTCCAATGTAATATGCATAAAACCGTGTTGCAACCCGCGATAGTTATTGCAAATAATAATATGGCGAACTGCTGAAGCTGTTCCCTGTCTTTTTATCATGTGTTGCGGTAGCTTCTTCAGGTAGCATACCAGCCAAAGTGCAATGGCGGAGGCTGTGGGAAATTCGCCACACAGGTGTTTGAAACGTGCAATGGTGGTGTGGCTATCGAATAACGACTCAGCGGCTATGTAGCATTTCGACTGGCGGGCATCGCCGTTTTCTCCGGTGAGCAGCAGGTCTGTTTGCTGCGCTGCCGGAAGTTGCTGTTGCAGGAATTGTTTCAACGCCTGCCGCACGTCTTCCTCATTTGTGGTATGAAGGGTTTGAACTGCGTTTATTTTTGCTACCGCGTTCACGCTGTTGTTATTTACCAAAAACATGGCTGCTCCTTCTCCTGCAATAGTTCCATCGGAGTTGCTGTTGTATAATTCGGCGTTGGAAATTTTTTCTTTTTTGAAACAACCGTCCAGCCAGTCAATGTTGTAATTGTAGTCCGAAATTTCATCTACGCCCCCTAGCAGGTATTGATGGTGAGGATTTTCGCTTAGCAACATTGCGGCATCAAGCAAGGCGTTTTCGAATGCCAGCCCCCGGTGTACGTGGGTTATATTGTATCCTTTGTTTTTGTGGAGTAACCCAATTTGTGCGGCAATGGCATTAGGTGTACTCTGCACGAAGTTGCCGGGCGTAAGCATTCCTTCGTCATAATCTTTGATTTGGTTGAGGAATTTTATGCAATCTTCCATCCCCCCGTTAGCGGTTCCAATAATGATGCCGTCCACATTATTTTGTTGAGCGATTGGGATGGCCGCGCCAATACCCATTCTAACCGCTTTTCCCATCCTGCGTAAAATGGACGGTGGGATACCCGGGTATATGGTCTCCTGTGCCATTAATTTATTTTGAGTGCTCTCAAAAAATGCGGACAAATCCGAGGACTCCGTTGTTTTCTGCGGTGATATGGAATGATACTGGTGAACGTACATGGAGTACAAAGAACTAAAAAACAAATCACAAATAAAATTCAAATTTCAAATTAGTCTGCAAGCATAAACGCCAAACTATAAACGCCAAACTCACCTTATACCTTCGAAAAAATCAGCGATGTGCAATTGCCTCCGAAGCCAAAAGAATTTGACATTACATGTTGAAGAGAGGTTTTTCGGTAATGGGTTTCGGGGATCAATCCTGTTTCGGGTATCGGATGGGTGAAATGTATTCCGGGGTAAATTTCCTGATAGTTCAGGTTGAGGATGCTGAATACGGCTTCTACGGCGCCTGCGGCGCCTAGCGTGTGCCCCGTAAAGGCTTTTGTTGAAACGAAGGGGGGCGGCGTTCCAAAAAGGCGTAGCATAGCCCGGCTCTCTGCCAGGTCGTTGTTTTCGGTAGCAGTACCGTGTGCATTGATAAAGCTGATTGCTGCGGTATCAAGTCCTGCTACCTGTAATGCTGTTTGCATACAAAGAAATGGGCCGTCGCCTTCTTCTGATAAAGAGGACGCGTGAAAAGCATCGTTGCTGTTTCCGTATCCGCTGAGTGCGGCATAGCACTTTTTACCTTTAACGTCTTCCTCCCGCTCTAATACTACAAAAGCGGCTGCTTCGCCAAGGTTTAATCCTTTTCTGTCTTTGTCAAATGGTGTACAGTTTTCCGGTGAAAGAATGTGTAACGCATTAAAGCCATTGATGGTAAATTTTGCCAGGCTATCCGCACCACCGGCAATTACTCTTTTGGCAAATCCATTTTTGATTAATCTTGCCCCATACATAATGGCATTGGCAGATGACGAGCAGGCTGTATTGATGGTGTTAATTGTGCCACTCATCTGGTATCTTTTTTGAAGATAGAGGTTAACGGATGCACAATCGTATGACGAAAGATAGGCAGATCCGTTTTCGCTCTTGTTGGCATCATGATACAACTCATCGGTCAAACACATTCCGCCCACCGTAGAACCTCCTACGAGTGCGGTGCGTGACGAGGCGATATCCTTTGCCGTTAGTCCGGCATCCTGTACTGCTTCGTGAAACGCATGCAATGCCAATGCGGAACTGCGGGTTGTTCCTTTTTCTTTTGCCTGTAAAGTGCTGAGTAACTTCCCCGTTTCCGTTTTTATTTCCCCGCAGGGACGTAAACCCGAATACCGGGTGTTGAATAACGAGAGCGTGGAAATACCGCATTTTTTTTCAACGAGCGCCTTTCTGTTTTCCTGTGCGTTGTTTCCAATGGCGCTGATAACCCCCAACCCTGTTACCAAAATCCTGCTCAATAGAAAATGATTATTTAGTTCGGTGACCAATAATGTAGTCGGTCATGGTATTGATGTCCACCAAAATCTTTCTCCCTTCTTTGGGATCTTCAATGGTAATGCCGTATTCCCGGGAAAGCAATACAATAAGTTCAATAGAATCAATCGAATCGAGTCCAAGTCCCTCCCCAAATAAAGGCTCATCATCCTTGATATCGTTGGGTGTAAGGTTGGTGAGATTGAGAAATTGAATAATTTGTTCTTTAAGCTGTTGTTTTAACTGTTCCTTTTCCATTTACGAAGATTTCAAATCAGGTTTTTACGCTTTAATCCGTAAAACGCAATAATCTGCAATAATACTGTAATAACTAATAAAGGTATAATATTCAGCCAAATATCACTCAGGTGGCCGCCTTCCAAAAACAATCCGTAATAGGCTTCAAGGCACCAGTGGAGTGGTGAAAGTTGCATAATGAAGCGGAAGGATGGTGGCATTACAAAAGAAGGTACCAGCAGTCCGCCGATGGCAGCAAGCAGTACAATAGACACTGCTCCAAATCCATTTGCCTGTTCCTGTGTATCAGAAAACACACCAATACAAATGGCAAAACTGGCGGCACACCATCCGCAAATCAATGTCACCAGCAGTAAGCCGCCCATATCTGCCGGCAGGTTAAGCGCAGGTAAATCCATAAAAGGAAATAACCATATCCCGATGGAAAAAATAACTGCCGCCTGAAACAAGGTTACGGTTATATAGGTGATTTGTTTGGAAATGATTGCCAACCCGAAATGAGTAGGTAATGTGCGCAACCGGATGATGCTGCCATTTAATTTTTCCCTCACCACGCTGCTGCCTAATGAAATAACAATAAAAAACATGGCAAAGATTGTCCAGGCCGGAATGTTATGCTGCGTTGCATTGGGTATCTGCCTGCTGTTGTTCTTCGAAACCGGGATTTCTACAACGGGCGTTTGGTTGCTGACGATCTGGTCTTCAAGAGAAGAAGGGATATCCTCCGCATTCACCGCCTGGTACATGTCTTTTACAATGTACTTGGTTTGAATAAACTGCAGGGTGCTTTGAAGCGTTCCGTCAATGCTTTTCCTAAAAGATTGCTGCAGTACCGGATGATAATACAATTGTACCGGACTTGCTTCGCGCTTACCGGATGCTATAGTATCCGCAGCCAGGTCCAGCCCTTTTAACGCCTCCGAAGTGACAGATTTTGCTTTCGTCAATACGTCTGTTGAATAATGCTCAGGAATTACAATGGCAACCAGTGCATCTTTGGTATTGATACGTGCTTCGATCGCAGCCGTTTCCCGGATATCTTCCACTTTTTTTATGCTAAACATTCCTACTTTAGCCAGCGCCTGTTCTAACGCTTTTGCCGGGGCAGCGGTATCTCTGTTTAACAACAGTACCGGTATTTTATTTTCGTTAACCAATTCAAAAGTGCTGTTTTGTACCGATGCAATCACTATGGCCAAGATTATAGGCATAAGAAACATCAGGGTAAGCCCCATCTTATCCCGCGTCAAAATCCTGTAATCTTTTATTATGGTTGACCAGAGTTTAAACAAGAGGATTTGAAATTTGAGATGTCAGATTTGAGATGATGCGGTTTATAGACTGCTTATTAAAATCAGGCTTTGCTTCATTTTTATATTTCATAATAGATAACCTGCAGCATACTTTTGTTGGGCGTTCGTGCTTTTTGTCAAGCTGCCTTTAGCTTAATCAAATTGTTATCGTTATTTCTTTCACTCCAAATAATATAATTCGCTCCTTTTGAGTTTAGGGCTTCTAAATATTCAGATTTAATTGGCTTTTCTTCGTCATTTAGCACCGCAATAGCTGTAACGGATTTTTTACTAACTTTTTCTCTAACAGGTTTAATGTCGTCCCAACTAAAAAGAAAACTGCTAAGAGTTTGTTTATTAATTGTATTGAAGGATTTCAATACCAACTCACTATTTTTGCCTGCAATTTGAAAATCAAACATGAATTCTAATCCAGTAGCGCCTTTTGAAATGAAGTCAGGTGTATAAATAATATTTTGTGTGTCGAGATATGTTCTAACGTCCTCTTTAAAAATTGAAGCAACATTTGATTTAGACAAAACGTATAAATCATTTAATTCCATTATTGCAGATAAGAAATTATGCTTTTTCTGGGGGAAATTTTGTTCTGTTGTTTCAATTACTAATTCAGTTCCATCCAATTGAACTCCATAGTTTAAAAGAATTCTTTCGGCAATATTTCTTCTGTCACCAGCCCGGTTCAAAGAAGAACCGACTAAATCCAAATTATTAAACGTTTCTCCGTTGTCAGATAAAATGATTTTGCTGCCACTTTTTTTAGCATACATTTCTATCACGTCATTATACAAACCAAGAAATGGAGTTTGAATTGCTGTCCATTCCGTGTTTTCGTCAGGTAAGGCAACAGTCTTGTTCTTAAGCCAGGTATAGTAATCTTTTATCAATGAGTTAACCCAAGTCATATCAGTGGCTTTTGAACATTAAAACGAGACGTAATATTTATTTCTTTAGAAAACGAACTTAAAGCATCAGCAAAATCGTCGTAGCTATTTATATCCAATATAGGAAAATTATAGACATTTAATGGTGCTGCCCACGCTAAATCTTTATATCCTTCGACATAAATATGAATATGTGGTTCATTTGTGAACCAGTAACCTATGTAGGGCTTTAAAATGTCAGGAATTGCATACGTTACAGTTTCAGGGTTTTTGTGGCCGCCTTTATAATCTATCCTAATAAGACCTTCCTTTGTATTGTCTTCTTGAGTATGAAGCGAAACCTTAAAACTGATCTTTTTATTTGATGACACTTCCCACAAAAAATAATATTCAGGTTCGTCTCTATTTTTAAGATAGATACGAGTTTTCTCATCATTCAAATTAATTGTCGTAAAACCGCCATCTATCTCTTTAGGCAAGTTTATAAGTTTTTTTGCTAGTTCGTTTGAAAACATACAGGGTTGTTAAAGGATGCAAATTAGCGAATAAAATAAAGTCTCAGATTTTGTTGATTGAAAACGGACTGTCGCAGTAGTATGACGCCCAACTCTTTTGTTTTATAATAACCACTTTTCAATTTGTTAATGATCTATAAGTCGGCTGCATTTGAAATTTCAAATTTGAAATTTCTAATCCCCTAATCCCGGTATGCTCTTCCCGTAAGGTTAAGGAATAAGCCTTCAAGCCCACCCTGCCTGTGTTCCAACAATAGTTCCGACAAACTGCCTGCAGCAATTGTTTTTCCTTCATCTATCAGCATGATTTGATTACATAACTCTTCTGCTTCCTTCAACTGATGTGAAGTGTACACCAGCGTCGTTCCTTTATCGTTAAGAATTTTGAGGTATTCAATGATGGCGAAACGGGTTTGCACATCAACACCTACAGTGGGTTCATCTAAAAATAAAACAGGCGGCTCGTGCATCACGGCGATGGCAATGTTTACCCTGCGTTTCATACCACCGGAAAACTGGTTCACTGGTTTATTACGTACGTCCTGTAATTGCAAAATGTTCAATAGCTCCTCTATTCGTTTGTCAATCTGCTTTTTTACCAGTCCTGCCCATGAACCAAAGAATTCCATATTTTCCCGGGGACTCAGTTCGTGATAAAAGGCAAAGTCCTGAGGAACAAAGCCAAACAGCGTATTCACCTTTTTTCTGTTTTCTTTCACTTCATATCCCATCAACTGAACGGAGCCCGACGCATAAGGCAACAAACCAGTCATTAGGTTCATCAATGTGGTTTTTCCTGCTCCGTTTGGCCCAAAAATACCAAAGCGGTCTCCCTGTTTTACTTGCAGATGCAAATGCTGAATACCTCTTTGCATGCTGCCTTTATAGGAAAAACTTAAATTATTTATTTGGATAGCCGGGATCATGCGGTTGTGGGAAGACGATTAATGATATGGGTTGGTAGGGGGGAGAAGTAGTTCGCGAAGGATGATTGGAAGGGGTTGTGCCGAATTCGGTTTTCATGCACTCCGTTTCTGTCGCCTTGTTTCTCAAAACCTACAACTCGCACCCTGTATTTCATTAGTGTAATTTTTTTACAATGTCACCCAAATAACGAAATGCCTCCTTTTCAAGTGCTGCTATTTCCATGAGTTGGTCGCCCATCACATCATAATCTTGCTGTGCGGTGAGTCTGCCCTTGTAAATACCGGATGCTTGCACAGCAGCGTTTCGCCACATATCGCCGGCTTTGGTGAACTGTTTTGAAATGTCCATCAAAGCGTCAACGGGAAAATACGAATGCGCCTGTTGTAAAAACGCCGCGTAAATAAACCGAAAACCACCACCTCCGGTGCCAATTTCTTCCTGCATCCGTACTAATTGTGCCAGGTAACTGCGTGATTTTTCCACACCGAGGCTGTCACGCCATTTTTTTATTTTTTTTGCGGTATAGCGTATTCCTTTAATTCCCGCAATATTGCCCGGAACGTACAGCATGTGCCGCACGTTTCTTTTTATTCCGGTAATAATCGCTTGTTTCATTTGCTCGAGGGTTACTTCGCGGGGCGCTTTGGGATAGTATAATTGTCCCCGCGGGGCTAAAGGCCCCCTGGCAAATCTTACCCGCTCCAACTCGTAGGATGTCATCGTGGTAACCGTTTCCATGATGGGGTCGCTGATGATGTAGTTATCACCTTCTTTTCCAACCACAATTAAGTTATGGGCATTAAAATGAAAACGATATTCTTTAGGGAAATAGGGCAGATAAAAAACACCTACCTGGCAGGCAGCCGGGTGGCCGGCATCAAGCCTGATATCCAGTGCCTGTTTTGCTTTTAGCCGGGAAATAAATTTTTCGCGATGAATGGGAATAGCGAGTGATTTACAGGTACGTTTAAAGATTAGTCCCGGCATAGTTCGAAATGAAATGGCAGGGCCATCATTCAGATTCATAAACGGGATATAAATAAAAAACAACCCCGAACCAATACCAAACGCCAGCGGCTCGGTCATCTGGTGTACACCGTAATGTTGTAACAGGCTTGTGGTAACTCCATTTTCGCAGTGTGCTGCCTGCAGGTGATTATACTCCGCTTTCATTCCAGTTTCCATTTTTTAATTCGTCAACCGTTATGTCAAAAACGGAGGCGTAGCGCTGTAGTTTTTTCGGAGATAATTTTTCAAAAACCCGCGGTTTAAAATGTCGTTTAATCTGCCATTTCCAAAATCCGGTATAGTCTGCCAGCACCTGAACATTCATCAGCTTTAGTTCCATATAGTATAATACAGGACTGGCTTCATGACGCAAAACTTTTTCCCGTGCGCTGTGCACTTTTCTTTCTATATCGCTCCATGCTACATCCAGCGCATTGGTTTTAACCTCCCATCCGGCACTGAGGGCAGTAATATAGTTGCCGTTTTCATCTACCGCATAGGAAACCTCCCTTGTAAACTTTTGTAAAGCTCCCGGATCCTGTGGAATATCTTCTTTTTTCATTAGCAAACAGTCAGCAACCCAAACATATACGAAAAGCGTGAACTTTCGGGTACCAGAATAAGAACGGTATTTCCTTTTTGTAGTTTTCCGCTACGAAATAGCTCGTCCATCATCATATATACGGATGCAGCACCCACATTTCCTACCGTGCTTAAATTGATGAACCACTTTTCATAAGGGACACCGATGCCCAAAGATTCGAGCTGTTCAAATATTTTACTTTTAAAGAAATTGCTGGAAATATGAGGTAGGAAAAAGTCTATATCCGCAGGGTTGAATCCTTTTTTCTCATACACTGCTTTCAGTTTAGCGCAACCGAGTGGAACAATATACTCGCTCAATAGTTTCACATCCTGTTTAATGCTCATCACCGAGTGCTCGTTAATTTCATCCGGCGTGTACTCGAGGAAACTTTTTAACGTTCCGTTCGCGAGTTTTTCGGCTCCCATATACATACAGGTTTCCATTTCCTGTGCATAGGAAACTCCTTCGATCCATTCGATACGAAGACTTAAACCGTTATCATTTTTTTTATTCGACATCAGCACCGCCGACGCGCCATCGGACAGCATCCATCTCAAAAATTCTTTCTCAAAGCTGATGTATGGGTTTTCCTCCAGTTCATTCAGTTTCTGTACTTCATCTTCAAACTTTTCCGCACGCAGTGATACAGACATCCTTTCGGACCCGGTAGCCACAGCCGTGGTTGCTTCCCCCGTTTTGACAGCCATATACGCATATTTTAGGGCATGCATTCCGGCGCAGCAAACGCCCGATGGAGAAACCACCTCTATTGCGTTGCTTTCGGGAAGCCACCCGTGCACCATTACGCCATGCGAGGGCATCATTTGATCGGGAGATGAGGTACCGCAGGAGAGGAGATCAACAGATTTGATTTCTTCGGGATTGCCATTAAACAGGGACTTTACGGCAAGCGCAGTCATTTGCGCGTTAGTATGCGTTACTTTTCCGCCCTTTTCCAGTGCATAGTAACGGTTGGTAATTCCATTATTTCTTAGTACGATTCGTTTGGATTTGGATGGCTTATTATTGATATAGCCGAGGTATTCCTCCATCTCATCATTGGAAACCGGCTGGTTTGGGAAAAAGCTTGATGTTCGGGTAATATAAACTTCGTTCAGTGTCATTTTCTTCAAGTATGAAATCCAAAAATAGAATATTCTCAAATATAGTGGACAGTTCTTTCATCAACTGTTGGCTACTTCAGGTACACTCCTTCATAATATTCTTTTTGCTGCTTTATACGTTTACTCAGAAAAGGCTTGAAAAGCAGGGCATCCACCAGTAAAATAACCGGGGCAGCCACACAAAGCGCTATCAACAGATAGTATTTGAAAGCAACGAGCAGTGCACTTCTTTTTTTACTACCCCGGATTACCTTTGACCATATCGAAAAAAGGCGTCCGGCCTTCCGTTCAATAAACATGAGGTGATACCTGATTTGTACGGCTCCCTGCTGTATCAGTTGTGTTTGTAAATGCTCCCATTCGTTTTTTTGCAGGTGGTCACTTACCGTTTTGCCAAAGTGAGCACTGTCTGCTATATCCTCATCTGATACGCCGGGTTTGGGAAAGATACCCCATTTTCTGTCTTTTTTCCCGGTAAGCATCCAGTACAATATGGTAACAAGGCTCGTGTAATTGTTGTGGCGGTCAACGAGGGCAATGTTGCCGCAAAGCCGGGCATCGGCTGCCGCGAGCAATTTTTTTATCTTTTCCTGTGCGTTGATCCACATATTGCGGCAGCCGCTAATGGTTACCACGGGTGTGTTTTTTATCAACGCCATAAAAGTCGGTTGCTGAAGCAACGAACCGATAGGGAGGCTTGGCGACAAAAACCAGGGTTGATAACCGATAATGACCAGGTCGTATTTGTTTTCTTTAACGCTGAAAGGCTCCAGGTCAATGGTTGCGCCGGAGACGCTTTCAGGCATAGCGTCAAAGAATTCCTGGGAAGTCCATGGAAAGGGAAAGGGCCTCAACGGGGAAATCCTTACTTTCTCAACTGTAGTTCCGGAAATTGTTACAAGTGGCGCGGTAAAATGGTCAATAATGCTTTCCATTTGACCGGTTTGGGTAAAATACACAGCTAAAACTTTTTTACTCATACGTACCGGCGAATTAAAAGTCCTGTGGCGACAAGAGTTTGGATGATTTACTATAATCTACGATTGCCTGCTGCACAATTTTAGAAGTATTGCGGAAATGCTGAACAATATACCGGCGATCTTCTTCCAGTTGTTTATCGTATTTCAGCATTTTAGGTGCTTTTTCCTGGATCATCAGGCGCAGAAATCTGAATTCCACGTTATCCGGATGCAGGGAAATTACATTTTCTAATTTTTTTCTTCCCGCATTAAATTCTTTCAGTTTTTGCGATGCTCCTTTAATCAGCTCCGCCTTTTTCATCATAAGCGCGCCCTCAAAAGCATCTTTTTCTTCCAGCTTACTCTGAGTAATCTTGTTGAGTTGTTGCTCAATAGGTTGGATACTATTGTCGGTAAAAGCAGCATAGTAAGCTTTGCGGTTGAAAACAGCGGCCGTTGGCTGGGCGTTTACGTGCAGCGAGAGAAACATTGCCAATAGCAATGACACTATGGTCGGCGAAATCCGAAATTTTAATGACGTAAACATACTCGCGTCAAATATAGCAAGAATAATATTGGGGGATTCAACCCTTTTTTCAATTCATCATTTGTTACGATGGGCGGATGCACTGCACTTAGCCATTTGTGTTAACAACAAGGTAAAACCAGCATAGCAATGCCTTTACGGGTATTAAATCCCCTGTTCGGCCTTATCTTTGCGGCATCAAATTAAAAATTGTTATGATAAAAAGAATGTTAGGCATTACCCTGATAGCTATGGGAATAAGTTTTGCAGTTTCGGCACAGGGTGATTACGAGCGCTCCATTGGTATACGCATTGCACCGGAAACCTATTATGATCTCTTTGCATTGTCGTACAAGACTTTTTTAAGTGATGCGGGTGCAATTGAGTTTAATGCAGGCGGTGGAACAAAAGGTTATTATTATACCAACAATAGATATCATCCTTTTAGCTTGTCGGTTTCCGGAGCTTATCAGCATCATTTTGATATTCCGGTGCAGGGGTTGAAATGGTTTGTTGGCGGCGGATTAACGGCGTATAACGCTTTTTCGGGTGAAAAAAGATACAGAGGTTTTGGTTTTGGCTTTTTCCCCACAGGTGGCGCAGATTATAAGTTTCCCTTAATCCCTTTGAATTTGTCGGTAGATTATCGTCCCACCATCTTCTTCGCCCGTCCGGATTATTACGACTCTTTTCACGCTTCTAATTTTGGTATATCCGCCAGATATGTTATTGGGGGCAGATAAAGTAGTATTCATAAATATTAAAACGCCCCGGATTAAACATTATCCGGGGCGTTTATTTTGTAAGCAACCGACCAACCCCATTGAGAAAGATAAACAAGAAAGTATTATAGTTTCGGCTTTTTCCAAAATTGTGGCAACAGTTCCCGG
This sequence comes from Chitinophagaceae bacterium, assembly GCA_020854215.1. Taxonomy (GTDB): domain Bacteria; phylum Bacteroidota; class Bacteroidia; order Chitinophagales; family Chitinophagaceae; genus Agriterribacter. Next base: position 19,208 of record JADZFY010000012.1, read on the forward strand.
ATGTTTGCAGTGGTGTAGAGATGCATGCGCTCCAACAC
>JADZFY010000013.1 GCA_020854215.1 Chitinophagaceae bacterium
TCAAGGCCAAGCAATCCTTCCGGTCGTGGATGGCCGGTTAAGTATTTTACCCCCGGTGTAATCAGGTGAGGAATGATGGTTTGCAAACCATGTGCATCAAATACAAAAATTTCTTTAGCACCTCCATCTTTGAACCCTTTAATGACAGCTTCGAGGTCTTTCATATAATATTCGCAGGCCTCCCTGTTCAATACATCGTCTTTATTATCTATCTGCGACCATTTGTATACACCACTGGCGCCTTCAAGGTCGGTGATGATATAGACTTTTTGAGCCAGTGCGGGCATATTCAGCATTACCAAACAGGCAAATACTAAAACGCGGGATATCTTTTTATGACGTCTGTTACTATTTAGATGATGATACTTTTTCATGTTCTTTTTTTAAACCGGTTTTTAGGTTTCAGTTTTGTTTATAGCGCTTCAAATACATCATTCTTTATTTTTTAGCCATTCAATCGTTTTCTTTTGCATTTCTATCGAAAATCTGTTATAATCCAATGGTGAATAGACCTGGATTTTATTCATCCTGTTGTATAAACGGTAAACCTCACCTGCCTTTTCACTGAAACGTTCCATCTGGTTTACCGATATCTCCTTATCCCGCAACGGTGCTATAAGCAATAATGGTCTCGGCGCTATACTGGACAATAAATCGTCAAAATCAAAAGGGAGGCGATTTTCATGGCCAATAAAAAATCCTAACCGGGGAAGTAAACCATAAACATGGGTCCATGAAAAAAGTCCGGCATTGCTCATTGCGCCAGGTGTTCGCAGGGGTATAAAGCCACAAACAGAAACCACTTTTGCTATTCGTTTATCTAATGCAGCGGTGAATACGCCTGCGGTAGCGCCCAGAGAATACCCGGCAACGGTGATTTCCGTACTGTCTATAAAATTCAAATTTGCCAATGTTGTTACTGCGCTCTGCACATCAGTTATCATTTTTCCCATTTTAGACCAATGGGGATAACGCTGGTAAAACTGTTTTCCTTCTTCCAGGCGGGTGCCAAAGCCAATCATATCATAGGCAAAAACAACATATCCGGCACTTACGAGATGCTGAAAAAACGGTGCTATTTCGTGGTCATAATTCTCCGAAGAAAATCCTTTGGAATAATCAAACTCATGCAGGTATATAACAGCGGGAAGTTTAATTGTTCCTGCTTTGATTTCGGCTTCCCGGGCTTTAGGATAATACAGGTAGCCATAGAGGTAGTCACCAAACTCATTGTACGGAGCCAAAGCAACCCTGCCCATTACAGATGTGGATTCGGGCCGTTGAACTGACGTGCCAAAATATTTTTCACCACTGTCTTCGTCAATGAAATGGAACGGCCCGGGATTGGTTGCTCCCGGAGGTTGGGTACCCAAAGCCCATTGGATTTGTTTTTGGATGTTCAGTTTTTTTAATTCCCATTGTTCCAGGGACAACATTTCTTTTTCAGCTTTTCCATTAATAGCTGATGGTTTCGAATGAAGTGGATAATTCAGCGGGTTTATATTCTCACCGCTTAAAAGCCGCCATTTTTCAAAACTAAAACTGCTTACCAGTTTGTTTTCCGGTTTTCGAGCTGATCTTTTGAAAATGTAATCGAAAAAATCAACGTATGCTTCGATATCATTGGCATTGGTTCCGTGTTGACCTTCTCTGAAACGAATGGCGATATTATTTTCCGCACCGAGGAACTGATACAGCTTTTTTGTTGTTTCATATGCCTGTTCTATGCCCAGGGAATTGGCGGCGGTTTCATTCACAGCTGCACTCAGCATTAAACCACGGGGAGCAATCAATGCCATGAAACTGTTTTGATCTACCGGCAACTTGTCTTCTCTGCCAATAAAAAATCTCAGCCTTGGATGAAGCCATGCCGGTTGGGCACAGGAAAGTAAGGCGATGTCTTCCACATCATATTTATGGCTGGTGTAGCGCCAGGGAACTTCGCCACCCGACCCCCCACTACTTGGGATGACTGCTTTTATCCGTTCGTCGAAAGCAGCAGCCCAAAGAGAAAGTTTTCCGTTACGGGAATGTCCGGTTAATCCAATTTTTTCTTTATCAACTAACGGTAGCGTGTACAAGTAATCTATTGCTCTTGAAGCAGCGAAGGACCTTCGCATAATACGGGTAAAATCGTAGTGTTGCGCCCAGATTCGCGAATATTCTTCCGTGTCATCTTTATCATCAGCACCGGCATATACACACCCTATGTATCCACGTCTAACGGCGACCTGCGCCCAACCGCGATGATTCCATTGAGACAGGAAAACCGGGAACGGCCCTTTGCCCGGAGGAATCATTAGTTCAATGGTAAGTTTTGCCTGGTGTTCGGTACCAAATCTTAATTCGACTATTCGCAGAATAACCTGCCCGTCTTTTTTTTCACTCAATACTTTTGTTTGCAGGTTATTGGGTGGGGGAGGAAAGGTGCCGGTGATGTAATGCTGCAATGCTTTTCGCATCCATCCTTTTTTGCTTTCCCATTGCTGTTTCGTTTTAACAGGAATGTTTTTCCCTCCTTCATCAATAATTAATGGATTCGGCAGCGAAGGGATAGATGGCATTTTATCAAAGTCGGGAGGCAGTTCTCCTGTTCTGGTAAGCCAATCTTGAAAAGTGGAATCCTGGTAGGAAACTGTACCGTTTTTAGTGTAGTCTGGCGGTAATAATCTTACAATTTCTTCCAGGAAGGCTTTTCGCTTAAGGGTGTCCGAAAAAGCTCGGGGTGATTGATGCAGACTGGTTTTATCTAAAGTCGCTGCATCATTTTGGGAGATTGCATAAATGGGTAAGCCTCCCGTAAATAAGAAGAGGCAAACAGTATAAATGAACTTTATCAAAGAAAATTCTGTCATTTCTTCAGTTTCGATAGTAATGCAGCGCTCCGGATATTTTCCGGGAGCAGGACTAACGAATTTATGAATTTTACGTGAACGTACACTAAAATTCGCTATTTTTAGGAAAGAGACGATATGGTTACGGGAGACAGCGTATATTTTAGTTGACATCACCGGTGTTTTTGGTAAATGAAGGAGTGTGGGGCACTCATGTTTTTATTAGGAATAGCAATTATAATTGCCCGGCGTAATCTACCGGAAACGACATAAACCTAAGAAACAATTAAATTTTAACCACAATGATTGGCATGAAATTATTTAAGACCTATCCTCCTATTTTGTTTCTAATCGTTTCGTGTGGTGTTTCACAAAAAGGAAATTTGAAAACAGATCAAAAGGCTGATTTATTTGCGAAGCCTGAAAATGTGCTGCCCGTAACCGGTAAATTTTTGTTCAAATCGGCCGCGGAGCTTGCTTCCCTGATAAAAAGGCGTGAGGCTACTTCAGAAGAAATCGTCAAAGAATTTATTGCGAACATTAAGAACAACAATCACAAATACAATGCTATTGTGTGGCTACGCGAGGAGGAAGCATTGGCCGATGCCAGAAAAGCCGACGAAGCTGTTGCTCTTGGAAAAGCGTTGTCACCGCTTCATGGGGTACCAGTTACCGTTAAAGAGGAGTACTGGGTTAAGGGAGGTCCGGTTACGCTGAATTCAAAGATGTATAAAGATTTCATTGCACCTGATGACGGCCCA
>JADZFY010000014.1 GCA_020854215.1 Chitinophagaceae bacterium
AGGAGGATGGAAAGGGAATCCCAAGCAAAGACCGCCGGGACCAATAACTATGAAGCGTGGATTAGAAAAATTTGGATGGATTTACAGAGGCTGGTGCATAGCAAAAGATGTGTCCATACGGTAGCCTTCGGCGGGCAGGCTGCGTCGGCATGACAAGCAGCGGGCGAAGGGTCGGCAGGGGGTATGTCTTTCTGGTTTAGACTGCCGGTCCGGCTGTGTACAATGCAATTGCAACGAAACCAGTGACAGTAGCTGCTTTAGTTGTGCAAACGGTATTTATCAATGATAGCCTTCCGTTGACTGTGATACCATGTTACACCGAATTTTTTATCCAGGACGGCTATCCTGTTTGCTATGTCGGGAGTTGCAGGTAGCAGTTTTATTCTTAGTCATATGGGGGATGATCTTGTGAAATATTATAATAGATCCGGGAGGTTATTGAGCCGTTAACAGCAATAGCCGTCAAAATTCTGTTTGCGCCTGAACCGGGATCATTTGCAATAAAAACGCGTTTAATATAGAATGCCGGGCAGGGGGAATTTAGAAAATACCCCATGAAAGCGTGCAATATTTTTTTATGAGTTGAAAATAACGTGGCTTTGTTCTTCGTACAACCTGCTCTTGACCCTGAAGTCAAACCGCATTGGTCGGTAAAGCAGAACTTTGATAATCCGCCTTCCCACATACAATATGCTCTTCCTATTCTTCTTTTACGTAGCGAAACTGATTACCATTCATCAGGGGATGCTGTCCCACCAGCATGTTGTCTGCAAGTTGTAAAGTAAAGTCCTGAAAGAATACTTCCGCAATCCATTTTTCGAAAGTGAATTCAAAGCTATTGTGGATCTTATTGATGACGTTAAACGTATAGGGGTGGTCGGGAAACAGGGGAGAAAGTATTTGAATGGAATCCACTACATTCTTCGGGAATTTTACAATACCCTCATTTCCGGTGAATAATTTTTGCCGGCCTCTTGCAGTAAACAACACACATTCTATCCCCTGTACCAAACCGGGATTTTTTTCGGTAAACTTAATGGTGACAAAATTATCATTCACCTTTTTTGCCGATAACAGTTGGAAATCTCTGGGCGGCTTCATGCGGCTGTTAAATATTATGGTGTTCTTTTCCTGTGTCCAGCTTCCAGAGCCATACCGGTCGAGTGCGCCATAGGTAAAAAAGAAAGTAAAGGTATGATTGGGTTTGAGTCGAAATCCACTCGCTGTTTCTCGCACCCCTTCAAGGAAATAACTCCCCGTTATATCGTTTCCAGGCTGCGCATGGAGTACTGAACCTAACAAAAAAAATCCGGAAAACAATTGAAATACTTTTTTCATTACAGAAAGGGATTGAAGTATTGACGGCTGTATATTAAAATGGTTGTTTGTTTAAAAATAACATCTTTTAGACGATATTCCTCCCGGTGATAATATTCTTAACATATATACCGATAAGGGTTGTTATTCCGTAACAATCGCTGCGTACAAAGGCGCGTGTCCGTACAGAGAATTTCGTTCACCCAATAGTTGAACATTCTTATATCCCATATCGTGAAAAAGTATTGTTAAGCGGTGGAAGCTTACAGGAAACGGCACCCACAATGGAACCGGAGAGTTTGTATTGTATTCCACAACCAAAAAGCATCCTTTCTCTTTAAGGTGACCGATAATGTTGCTCAGGAAGGCGGCTTTATTTTCAACATAATGAAGCGCGTTAGCCATCATTATTCCGTCAATCATAGAAAATGGCAACGCTTCGGTTAGGAAATCCGTATTATATTTTTCAATTCGTACGTCATGATGAAAAGAAGGTATTTGAGCCAGGGCCGAAGCATTATTGTCTATAGCATATATCTGGCTTTCAGGCGGGAGCAGTGTGGCTAATGCCAGCGTAAAGGTTCCGCTGCCACACCCAAGGTCCGCCCAAACCATTTTAGGCGCAGGATGAAAGCGGCTATTGTCAAGCATCGCTATCGCTTCGTCTAAACGCATAGAAAAAAGTTTTTGCCGGGTTCAAATTAATTGTTTTCTACCGGATGGATGAGATGATGCCTTTAAGCAGTTCGTTTTCGTCAATTACGTGTGCTCCCAACCGTACCACTACTAATTTTTTGGAAGGTATAATATAAATATCCTGTCCGCCAAAGCCATCGGCGAAATACATGTCGTGCGGAACATCCGGATACCAGCGTTTCGACGGGGTATTTTTGTCAAATCCGTTTAACCAAAACTGGTAACCATAATGCTGAAGTGTATCAGCCACAGAAGGCCGGACGGTTGCTTTTACCCAGTCTTCCGGCAATATTTGTTCATTGTTCCATTTGCCGTTATTGTAGTAAAGCAAACCAAAGCGCGCATAGTCTCTCGCCGTTGCATAGATAAAAGATGACCCTACATAAGTGCCTGATGCATCGGGCTCCAGCACTACAGAATACATTCCTGTTTTATAGAAAAGCGATTCATAAGGAAAAGCATGATAACCTTCGCCGGTGGCTTCGCGGATGATGCGGCTTATAATATTGCTATTGCCGCTGGAATAATTGAATACCGTGCCGGGTGCAAATGCCAAAGGAAGCTGCGTTGCACAGGCTGCGGCGTTGCCGCGTCTAAAAAGCATTTCGGTTGCGGTGGACGGTCTTCTATAATACTCCTGGTAATCCAATCCCGTAGTTTGCTGGAGCAACTGCTTTAGTGTAATCTTTTCTTTGTCAGTATCTTTCCATTCTGGTACGGGTGCGGGAGCATTCACATCCAGTTTACCCTGCTTTACAAGAATTCCGGTTAAAGCGGATGTTATACTTTTAGCAACCGACCAGCCCGGCAGAACTGAGTTTTTATCGTAACCGGCGGCATACTTTTCAGCTATCAATTGCCCATTATATACTACAACCACAGCATGAGTATTTAAAGAACGCTCTTTTTTATTTTTGTGAAATACCTGTTGTAATACGCGATCGAGTTTTACCTGGTCAATTTCAAAAGGTAATGTATCCGGTAGTTGGTCACCATCAGGCCAACGCACATCTTCTGTAGGGATGAGTGGTTTTGATGGGAGAGAAAAATGTTGCGTTCTAATTTGAGTTTCACAACTGTCGCTAACAATTGTAGTACCTATTCCGTTTCGGAAGATTGCGGTTCGCATGGCTAACCCCGCGATTGTTCCGGTTACGGATGAGTCTTGTTCGTGTAAGGTATAGTTGGCTAATGAAAAGGGAAAAATGGAAAGCTCTTCCTCAACGACGTCGTCAATGGTACGGTGTTGGAGATAAACTGCAGCACATACCATTTTAGCACCGTATGCATTGATTACCGTTGCGGCATTGTACACATAGCTGCAAACGAACAGCAGCAGAAAAAACAACAGCGCTAAACAGATGCCGTAAACTGCCTTTTTACGGAACATGGTAATAAGTACTTTAGTTTTCGATATGGACGAGCACTAACAATGCCCAAGGAGATAATAGATGATTATAAAAACAAGGATGCTTCCGAAGCATCCGCCTCCCCATTTGTAAGCGCCGTATCCGGCCAATAAGGTTCTGAGCCAGTTTTGCATAACATTTATTTTTCAATTGCTAGTAATCAGAATAGGAGGTAGGGTGTGTCAATATCTGTTCGTTTTTCGACACGTTATTTTTGTATTCGGTTTTTCCCGAAAGTGCTTTCCATTCTGCGTCGGCCCTAAAGGTTTGCCAGTGTGCCTCACGATCGGCTATGTTTTCAAAGCTGGTCATATACATCAGGTTGGGCATTTGGCTGCCTGCAATCACTTCACCATAAAAAATTGCATTAAACCCAAGTCTTTGAAATAAGGGAATTTCTCCCCCTTCGTTAAACATTTGTACTTTGTTGAGGTTAAGTTTTTCTGTTGGACTCTCATAGCTGCGAAGTTCAAATACCCGCTGGCTTTTTTCTCCGGTTAACCGGGGGAGCGTAAGGGCAGGCGCCAAACGAAATGCCTGGAGCAGGATAGACTCCATTCGCCTGTAAGGTGGATTGTCGAAGGGAGCGTCGCTATACGGTTTTGCCTCGTTGATATAGGCCATATCTTTTTGCAACCGGCCGGCTACAGTAAGCTTTTGATCCAATGACGTAAATGGTATCAATACATACAATCTTTTACCGGCAGCAGTATCATTACTGATGGGTTTAAAAGCGCCGATATGCGAAATGCCGGCCCGATGCAATGCAGGGATATAGGCCTTTGCCAGATAATTGTCCAGCACGGTTTCCTGGGCCGAAGTGGTGAAATGATACAATTTCAATTCGTAGAACATGCGCTGCCCCTTCTTGTTTTGTGCTAACGTATGAACGGCGAAATGGAGATTTAGGATGAGGATGGGTAAGAGCAATCTGAATTTTACGGACATGGTCAATCAATTTATTACGCAAAGTAAACTTTATTTTTTGACCCAATTAAAAATCCAAAAGCGAAAACTTCTCGATGTTAAAGTGATGCCGTGTTGATTTGAAAAAATACTTTTGGAGGAATTTTCAAAATTGAACGGCTGCCCGCGAACCTTTTGGAAGCCAGGTAAAGTCCAGGCTTAATTCCTTAATGGTTCTTTTTAATTTACTATAACATCACGTGTAATAGTTTTGTCCTGAAGGCTGTATTAAGATGACGAAAAAGACAGTATAGTGTCTCTTCCTTTTTGGGAACATGTATATTTGAAAAACAAAGACGGTTTTACTGAGGTACTATATTTAATCCGGCAACCGGGCTATTACATATTGTCGTGCTATTGGAGCACAGTTTTCATAGATGGTCTGATATAGACTTTCCGATTGCAATAGCATTTCCTTTTCTTTTGGTTTATTGGTCATATAGGAAGCAAAAACATTTTTTAAGGTATTGTAGTTCTTGTTCTGTTTGTTCTGCTCCAGTATCTCGTCAAAGGAATTTTGTAAATCAGCCATTGTTTCTTTGTTTTCAAATCGCTTGATATAACTGTATTCCAGAGATTTTAGTCTCCTTATTGCTGATTCTATGTTCCAGTATTCTTCGAAAAGAGAAAGTACTTTAAGAGACTGCATGTATTGCGGTGTACTTTTTATGAGGGAGAGATTTACACCCCTTTCCAGTTCTTTAGCACTAAAACTGCCTACACTTTTCCGGTCAATACTTAAAGAATAGTTACCTTGTTTCAGCCCTTTTATACGGAATGTTTCAGCATTCATTTCGCTGGAAAAAGAAAAGAAAGAATCCACGTTTACACCATCCGGCGCGGGGAATGGAAGGGCATTGCTTTTATAGGTAAATGACAGTTGGTTTCGCGAAGACTGCAGTTCGGAAACAGAACAATTTTCCTGCAATAATAATCTGTTTTTTCGGGCATCAATAGCGGTGTTGGAGACAATATTATTAACCGGTATTGTTTTTAAAAACTGGTATGCCATTACAAAATATCCCATAGGACTCACGTGAACACGGTCTGGTCCAATAATGGACTTTGTCGGGTCTTTTTTTTGAACTACTTCATTTACCTCCCTTAAAATGCTCCAGCAATCTACCAGCGGCAAATCATATTTTTCAGCTAACTGCCTGAGATGAGCAGCACATTTTTGCAGGGCATCGTTTACTCCGTAACCATTTTCGGCAGGTAAATCTCCTGTTTGATCATAAATGGTCGGTGTTTCTAAAATCACTTTAATATTGGCATTCTTTAAAATTCTTATAATGCTGTCGGCATTCCTAAACCAGTTGTCAAGCCAGTATTGTTTTTTTTCAGCGATGCCCGCTTCTTCCTGCCTGGACTTATAATACAATCCCGGCTGAAGATCATTTTCTTCCAGCATCATAACGGCCCAGGTGGGGCGGGTGCTCAGTATATCCGCATCCATCCTATCAATGATGTCATTGGAAAAGTCCCCACCAATGCCCGCATTCAAAAAAGTGATCTTCCTGTTTGGATAACGTGTAGCGAGGAATAAGTTGATGTTGTGGAAATTACCTCCTTTCTGGGCGATGCTGCTACCTATAAATGCAATGCGATCACCATTCTGAAAGACAGGCGGCTGACTAATGGCAACTGAGACAAAAAGCAATAGGGTTAAAATGGTAATAAAGATGGTTCGTTTCATATTTTTAAAAATAATTTGTCATCAATTTTTGTTTTGAATCATTTAAAGTGACTATATGCGAATAAATACCTTTTTCTTATACATGAAGTATAAACAGAGCCATTGAACAAATAATGCACCGAATGCGATGATGAACTGTCCGTTTGACTCACCTGCTAATTGTGCGAGCCATTTGAAAAGGGCAGTGGAAGTAAAACTCCAATTGATAAAAACGGGGGATACGTAAATAAAAATAGAATTCATCCCGATTACCCTGAAAAATATCGTCCAGCGTTTATATCCGCGCACGTCAATGATGTAATAGAATAAGGACAACAACAACAGGCTTAGCCCGCCGGTGAGCAACACGAAAGAACTCGACCAAAGGTTTTTATTATAGGGAAAATCAATATTCCAAAGGGCAGAAAGAATAATGGAGATAATGCCCACAGCGGCCAGCCATTTTGTTTTGTTGGTTGGAGAGGTCTTGTCGTTTCGCAGCAGAAGTCCCGCAAATATTCCTAACAATACATTGCATATTCCTGTGATCGTACAAAGTAATCCAACCGTATCGTGGATGTCCCTTGATAGTTTTCCGGGTAATACAGAACGATCAAAGTAAGACATAAAGTTCCCCGGCTCTGTCAAATCACCCATTGGAAATCCTGGCGCAGAAGTGAATTTTAATAGCAACCAGTATCCGATCAGTAAACCCCAGAACCAGATCCATTGCGCGGTTTTATTTGCGTACAGGTAAATGATGCAGGCAAACATATAGGTGGCGCCAATTTTTCCCAATACACTCGGAAAGCGAATATCAGAAATGGGCCGAATCTGGAGTTTGTTATTGTAAATAACTCCTAATAGTATGAGGATAATTCCCCTTCGGATTATTTTAAAAAGGAGTTCACGTTTTGTTCTTCCTTTTTCCAGGTCTCTGCCGATGGAATAGGGCACAGACGCTCCCGCAAGAAACATAAAGAGCGGAAAGATCAGGTCCCAGAAGGCAAAGCCATCCCACACTTTGTGCACAAACTGGGTATGCACTGCCTGCCAGAAAGATGATGTTTGCGTAGCGGCAAAGTCGCTGATGAT
>JADZFY010000015.1 GCA_020854215.1 Chitinophagaceae bacterium
AACAAAACGGGATGCCGAAAGGCATAAGCAGAATGACAAGCTAAAAGAAAAATAACACTTATCCTCTCATGTCTCAGAACACTGCATCGCAAGGATTTTGGACGAATTGTGAACTGTGGAAACTTTAATCCCTAAAGTTTCCAACCCACATCTCCGGATGATGGCATAGTTAAAAAATTGACGTCAAATACTTAAAAAAAAATTTAACAAATATTATGGCTTATTAAATTGATTTATTAAGTTTGGTAATCATTAGAAAACAATACCAAAACTTGCAGCGGTTAGACAGCTTACTGAAATATCAGGTTTTCCGCGAGTTCTATTATAGTAATGGGCTTTCTTGTGCAGCATTGAGTGAAATATTGGGGAAAAGCTTGCCCATAATAGCAAAGGCGGTTAACCAGTTGATAAAAGCAGATTACGTAATAGAGAAGGGACTTGCGCCTTCGAGTGGTGGACGGCGTCCACATTTATATGCATTGAATCCGAACAAGTTGTTTATTGTAACGGTTGCGATGGATCAACTTATAACTAAAATTGCAATCAGCAACCTGCATCAAAATGATATCCTGCCTCCTGAAAGCTACGAACTCACATTATATGGCAACGACCATTCGCTGGGGCTATTAGTTACATTCATAAAGAATGCCTTGCGAAACGCGGGAATAGACAAAAAAGATATTTTAGGAGTAGGAATTGGAATGCCGGGGTTTGTTAACACTACGGAAGGTATTAACTATACCTATCTGCCTGTTGAAAATAGTACATTAACCCTGAAACAAAAACTTGAGGAACGCTTACAGTTACCTGTTGTTATAGATAATGATTCGAGTGTGACAGCCCTGGCGGAGTTAAGATTTGGACTAGCCAAAAACTACAAAGATGTAATGGTTGTAAACATTGGCTGGGGAATTGGACTTGGCATGATAATCCAGGGCAAACTGTTTCGGGGCTCAGCGGGATATGCAGGCGAGTTGAGTCATATTCCTATTTCGGAGAGCAATAAACTTTGTGACTGTGGAAAAAGAGGGTGTTTAGAAACAGAAGCTACGCTACGCGTTGTGGTAGACAAGGCGTTGAAAGAGATTAAAGAACGAAAAACCACTGGAATAAATTTTAGCGGCAACTATGAACAGATTAGCGAGTCAATCATGACTGCGGCAAAACAGGGGGACCAGGATGCGATTGACCTGGTAACCGATATGGCTTACAAAATAGGCAAGGGATTGGCCATTTTGGTTCATATTGTTAACCCCGAATTGATCGTCATTAGCGGACGGGGAGTGCATGCAGGTAAATTCCTGATGGCTCCTATTGAACAGGCTTTGAACCGGTATTGCATACCAAGAATATTGGAGAGCACCCGGATTACAACTTCGGCTTTAGGATCAGACGCTTCATTTAAGGGCGCTGCTGCATTGGTTATTGATCATTTACTGGATATTTACGAACAGGAAAGCAGCAGTCGGTCGGAATAATTGCTCATAAATAACAATGTCACCAATAAACAACGTCATATGAACTATTTCTTCATTCAAAAACTTCCGTTTCTGTTCAAAACATAATCCTTGCAAAAGGGATTACTGGTAGTAATTGCCGGATGTTTTTCTTTTCTTTTTTTATTTATTAAATTTAAAAATTAATTGTTTACACCAAAAACTGTATGCTTATGGACAAGCTAAAGATTCTATTGACATGCTTTCTATCTGTGTCTTTTTTCACATTCTCATTTGCTCAAAACCGAAATATCACGGGAATTGTTGCAAATGCGTCGGATAAAAGCCCATTAGTTGGTGCAACCGTATCGGTGAAAGGTACCAACAATGCCACCACAACATCCGTTGATGGCACTTTCTCCATTTCAATTCAGGGCAATGATGCCACCTTGGTTATCAGTTCTGTTGGATTTGCCTCCAAAGAAGTGAGGGTTTCCGCAGGACAAAACAGTGTTTCCGTTGAATTACAATCGTCTGAACAGGAACTCAGCGAGGTGGTTGTTACCGCCTTAGGTGTTCAAAGGAAAGCGAAGAGCCTTACGTATTCAACACAGGTTATCAAAGGAGACGATATAACCAAAGTGAAAGACGCCAATCTCATGAATGGTTTGATTGGTAAAGTTTCCGGTCTTCAAATCAACCGTAGCTCCTCTGGTATCGGAGGTTCGGTAAACATCACGCTCAGAGGACTTAAATCACTTCGTAACAACCAGCCATTGTATATTATAGATGGTTTACCGATCACCAATACAGGTGGTAGCGGACCTACCGGACCTTTTGGCGGCAATACAGACAGAGGTGATATCCTCAGTACACTAAACCCGGATGACATCCAGAGTATTAACGTACTTAAAGGTGCATCTGCTTCTGCACTTTACGGAAGCGAAGGCGCCAATGGGGCAATTATGATTACCACCAAAAAAGGTGCTGCCGGCTCAACTAAAATTGATATATCCAGCAGTGCCATGTTTGATAACCCCCTCGATATGCCTAAATTGCAGTATTCCTACGCGCAAACACCTTCGAGCAAAGGAGATGCCGAAGAAAGCTGGGGACCAAAAGGAAACTATGGAGATTTAAAAAGCAAGATAGACGGTTTCTTCAGAACGGGTACTACGTTTATTAATACCGTTAGTATGAGTGGCGGAACAGCTAAAAGCCAGAGTTATTTTTCGTATGCCAATACCAGCAACAATGGGATCATGCCAACCAATACGTTTAAACAACATACGATCTCATTCAGGAATTCGACGCATTTCTTTAACGACAAGCTCGTATTTGACGGAAGTTTAATGTACTCCAAACAAAATATACATAACCGTCCTGCATCAGGATT
>JADZFY010000016.1 GCA_020854215.1 Chitinophagaceae bacterium
CAAATGCAGCAACCGGAGTTTCACCGGTAATATATTTCCCCAACGCAATCGCCTCCTGCATATCCTTTACCACTACAGCAGCAGCATTAACCGCGCTGTGTGAAAATGTTGCCCGGGTTTCTTCATGTTGTGGTTTGCCGTGTATAATAATGCTGTATCCCCTTCTGGCAATTTGTTCTGCACGGTTCCATACTTTTTCAACAAAGGGACAAGTAGTGTTAAACCTTTTGGGCTCAAGGCCGATATCACTCAACTGTTTTTCAATAGTAAGCGTAGTTCCAAAAGCGGGAGTAATCACTATGTCATCGGCATGGAGTGCATCAAAAGGTATCAGTTGTTCCCCTCGCGTATTTTGTAGAAACCGTACTCCTCTTTCCCGCAGGTCGTCGTTAACATGCGGATTGTGTATCATTTCACTGAGTAAAAAAATACGCTTCTCCGGATTCTCATCCACGGTGCGAAACGCAATTTCAATAGCATTTTCAACGCCGTAGCACAAACCAAAATGTCTTGCGAGGTAGATATGCAGGTTTCCCAAATCAAGCAGTGTAGGACTGAAATCTTTTTTCATCTTATCCAGCTCTTTACGTTTCTGTTTTACTGCAGAGATGAGCGGGCTGCGATATATGACAGGTACATTAAACTGTTTCATGAAAAATACAATGGCGCAAAGGTACGAAGTTTACCTGTGCGCCATTTGAACTTTGTGACAGCTATATGAGAACAGCGAATATGGTATTGAATAAAACGTTGTTTTGATACCCTACCAATGGCAATCGAATAAGAGTGCCCGGTAAAACAACGCCTTTTTGCATTTTGATTTCGAACGCTACCAGGGTAGTGAAAACGTTTTAACGTATGTAAAACATTTCATCGCTTCAATAACGCCTTCTTTAATGCCGAGTCCGGAATCCTTGATACCTCCAAATGGAGAACTTTCTATACGATAGCCGGGTACTTCATTAATATTCACCGTACCCACTTTTAATTCTTTGATAAAACGAAGCGCATAATCCATATTGTGGGTTACAATGCCAGATGACAACCCATATGCGGTGGAATTAGAAATTGCGATGGCATCATCAATATCTGAAAAAGTTAATATCGGCGCCAGCGGACCAAAAGATTCCTGTACTACCATTTGCGCGTCGCGCGGAACATTGTCAATAACCGTAGGTTCCAGTAACGCGCCCTTACGTTTGCCGCCAAGCAAAACCTTCGCGCCCTGTTCCACCGCCTTATTTACCACAGTTTCTAAGTAAATGGCAGCAGGCTCATCTATTACTGTTCCCACCTTAGTGTCCGGATCAGCAGGATCGCCGCTATTGTATGTTTTTGCTTTTTCCAGGAACTTCTCCAGGAAGGCATCTTTGATTTTTTCATGAACCAAAATTCGTTTCACTGCAGTACAGCGTTGTCCGCTGTTGCGAAAAGAGCCTTCTGCTGCCAGATGAACTGCGGTATCCATGTCGGCATCTTCCATAATAATCAGCGGATCGTTACCTCCCAATTCAAGGATTACCTTCTTGTATCCTACCGATGAGGCAATATGCTTACCAACGGCTACGCTTCCTGTAAACGAAACAATATCCACCCGTGGGTCTTTTACAAGGGGTTCAGCAATTTCCTTTGTGGGTCCCAAAAGGGTGCTAAGCATGTAATGTGGTAAGCCGGCTTCATACAACAGCTCTGTTAACAATATAGCCGACAGCGGCGTTTTTTCCGAAGGTTTTAGAATTACGGGCGTTCCCACCGCTAGCGCCGGCGCCAGTTTATGTACTACCTGATTAAGCGGATGATTAAACGGTGTTATACATGCTGCCAGTGAAAGTGGTTCGCGCAGCGTAAAGATTTTTCTTGCTTTTCCCTGGGGAGAAATATCGCAGGAGAAAATTTGTCCGTCATCTTTTAAACTCTCAATAGCAGCAAATAACAACACGTCGTGCGCCCGGCCGGTTTCATATATCGCTTCACGAATGGCCAGTCCGGACTCTGCACTAATGGTTTGGGCAAATTGATCTTTGCGTGCTATCAGCAACTGCCTGGCCTTATCCAGAATATTGAACCGGTCGTATCGTGTGAGTTTTTTCCCTCCCTTTAATGCAACTTGTATTGCCTGCTCAACGTGTGAAGCGTTTGCAAGTGTAACGGTACCCACTATACGATTGTCATATGGGCTTTTTACTTCGAGCAGCGCAGTACTTTGAACAGGCGTTCCTGCTACATAACAGGTTGTTGTCATATTTTTTAATTTAAGCTTTGATTATCTTGTTCCGTTAATGGTAAAATCAAATACATTAAAATTTCTCGGATCGCCCCATGCTTTCATCCGGTACGCGTTATTCAGCGGGTGGGAAATAATCAGCGGTACCATTTCTTCGTACCTGCCCCCGTGCGAGCGAAGTGTTCCGTCAAGCGCGGAGAGATCGTGATACTGCGGACGGCGTCCCAATACCACATCACGTGCCGACATTACAACCAGGTCACCGGTTCGGTCTTCCGGCTGTTCGAGCAATCGTGTAGCCGTTGCCGTTTCATGTACTTCGGTTATGCCTGGCTGTAAGGAAAGCCAGTTTTTCACTGTGCTTATTTGTGCTTTATTGCTCACGTGCACCACAACGTATGAACCCAAAGCTCCATGATGCTTAACGTACGGATCCGTAATAGGACAAATTACCCGAAAGCCACCGCCAAACTCGGCTTCCAGCATATCTTCCACAAACAATACATTGGGCTGCCCCTCAGCGTTCACTTTCGCATTCATTCCATGATCGGCGGTGGCGCCTACAATAGCTCCCGTGGCTAAAAGTCTTCCGATCTCTTTATCCATTGCTTCATAAAATGCCAGCGACTCCTCTGCTTCAGGAGCAAACGTATGTTGCATATAATCCGTTAGGGAGAGATAAAGGAAATCAGCCATTCCCTTTTCTATTAATGCAACACCTGCACGCAACACAAACAAACTGGCATCTGCGCTGTAAATGGGAGGAGTTGGAAAGCCGACTATTTTTTCCGCGTCATCCAGTCCATGCGTTTCTTTTTTTGCCAGGTTAGCTTTCTCTGCCGAAAAGGCTATACCTTTTAATTTATGTGATAAAATATCCCGTAATTTCTCTTTCGCAGTAACCACGGCCACTTTGCGGCCGGCCTGGGCTGCCGCTGCCAGAATTGTGTCTGCACGCAAATAGTCCGAGGAATTCATCATCACTTCCTCATCTTTATTTACATCGTAAAAAAAGTTGCCGCTAATACCATGTACAGCCGGCGAAACGCCCGTTACTATGGAGGAGTTATTGACGTTGGTAAATGAAGGCAACGCGCCACGAACCATCCCACGGAAACCATTTTTGCTCATTTGAGTAAGATGGGGTAAACGACCGTGCGCTGCTGTAATATCAAGGTATTCATCAGCAGATCCATCAATACAAATAACAACAACAGGTTGGGCAGCCGGGTTATACGCTGTTCCGTTAACCGTGAACGAAGTGGAGGCAATTGACATACGAGGAGTTTATAAATGCTAAATATAAATATAGCAAATGTAAACATTAAATTGAATAGCTGTATCCCTTTTATGAAATTAATCCGTGCAGAATAAGGGAAACTAACGGCGCCTTTAGCTATTTCCTGTGAGGAAGAAATAAATGACAAGCATTAGCGCATCCGAATCACCTATATTAGCGGGTTTGTGTGAAAGCCTTCCATCGAAAAACAAGGAATCCCCTTCTTCCAGAATATATTTTTTTTCTTCAATCTGATATTCCACCCTGCCCTTAATGATGTATTTGTACTCAAATGCATCGGTTTTGATCATTTGGGTACGCCTGGCTCCTTTTTTAAGCTCCAATAAAATGGTATCTACCGGGCCGGCATCCATATTACGCGTTAATATTCTTCGGTATTTGAAACCCTTGGCAGGCTCCTTTTCAAATGGCTGATAGCTGGCAGCCGATTTAATAATAATCTTCTGTTGCCCTTCCTTGTTGTGACTAATATCTTCAAAAAAATCTTTAAGATCAATATTGAGGGCCAGCACGATATTCATTAGTACCGGCAGGGACGGAACTGTACGGTTATTCTCAATCTGGGAAATGAGACCTTTGCTCACCTGCGCTTTGGTTGCCAGTTCCTGTACTGTTTTTTTTTGTGCTTTACGGGTTTCCTTTATTTTATTGCTGATTTGAATCAGAACGTCTTCCTGCATAGGTTGAGTTTTTTCACTTTACGAAACAAAAAATGATAATATTAATTCATTTTTCTAAGATTACATACCATAGTGTACAGTAAATCATTTCCCTGACAATTGGACTGGAGGTGAAACGCGCAACTTTGCCTCTTTTTTAATAGTTTTTGTACCTTTCTGCCTGTTGCTTCCGATGGATGCGTTGATTTGCGAAAATTTTAATTCAAATGCTTAACTCATGCCTTTACTAGTAATTGTACGACATGGACAATCGCTGTGGAACCTGGAAAACAGATTCACGGGAAATGAAAACGTGCCGCTTACTGCTTTAGGACGAG
>JADZFY010000017.1 GCA_020854215.1 Chitinophagaceae bacterium
CTGCGGCTGCCCATTAATATTTGTGTGAGAAAATAATCTGCCCCGGGTGAAAATCCGGGGTTTTTTATATAGCTGAGATCGCATTGAACACCTTCCTGTTTTTATTTATTTTGAATTGATCTTGAATTGATCTTGAATATTGAGGAGTTATACATGTACCGCTGTTTGCAACTGGCCCGCGCCGGAGCGGGATGGGTTGCGCCCAATCCAATGGTTGGCGCTGTGTTGGTTCATGATGGGGAGATTATCGGCGAGGGTTATCACCGCCTATACGGAGAGGCACATGCGGAAGTCAATTGTATCGCGTCGGTACAGCCTGCCCATCGGCACCTGATCAGTAAGAGTGTTTTATATGTGTCGCTGGAACCTTGCGCTCATTATGGGAAAACGCCACCCTGTACGCAACTGATCATACACTCGGGAATACCCAAAGTGGTAATAGGCTGCCGGGACCCGTTTCCTGAAGTGAACGGTAAGGGGATAGAACAATTGCTGAAAGCAGGGGTAAGTGTAACAACCGGCGTGCTTGAAAAAGAATGTCTGGAACTGAACACCCGTTTTTTTAAATTTCATACGCAACAACGTCCATATATTGTATTGAAGTGGGCACAAAGTGGTGATGGAGCTATTGCTATGCCGGATGCATCGGTTGCCCATATCAGCAATTCGTTTACAAACCGAATGGTACATCGCTGGCGCAGTGAAGAGCAGGCTATTTTGATAGGTACCCGAACCGCAATGCTCGACAACCCGTCATTAACTACAAGGTTATGGCCCGGTAGAAATCCTATTCGTTTGGTGATTGACCGCGAGTTGAAGTTGCCGCACCATTTGCAGGTATTTGATAAAACGGGGCCTACGATCATCTTCAACGAGATCCGGGGAAATATCAGAAATGCTGACGACTTGTTGGTTCACAATAATGGCTATTACCTGCTTAACAGAACCGGTAGCATGGTAGAACAATTGGTTAACGCTTTGTATCAGTTACGCATTCAGAGTGTATTGGTTGAAGGGGGAGCAAAATTATTACAGTCGTTTATTGATGAGGAAATTTGGGATGAAGCAAGAATTATTACTAATGATGCGCTCACCATTCCCGGAGGAATTGCGGCGCCAACACTTAATAACGGCATGCTGCAAGGGGAAGATCGCTTTTTTACTGACAGGATTAGCTTTTACATACGTGCGAAGTTGTAATACAGGTGGTAAAATGGCCGTCCTGTAATTGTTACCCGGATTTAAAGACCCGAGAAAAGCAAATGGATTATTATTATACAGTTGAACAACGGTCCACCGCGGAATATAAGGACAGGGGAAGCCGGTTTATTGCAATCGTGATGCCGTTAACTTCAGCCGATGATTTTAAAAAGGAAATGGATGCAGTAAAGAAGGCATATCCCAAAGCCAGTCATTATTGTTTTGCTTACCGCATAGGACTCGATGGAAATCAGTATCGCGTAAGTGATGCCGGAGAACCATCAGGCACCGCGGGAAGACCTATTTTCGGAGTGATAGAAAGTAAAACGCTCACCAATATATTGATTGTAGTTGTGCGCTATTTTGGTGGTAGTTTATTAGGGGTGCCCGGTTTAATTAATGCCTATCGTTCTGCCGCCGTTCTTGCATTGCAAACGGTTCCCGTAATTCAAAAATCGGTGGAGCGTTTATACTACCTGCATTTTGACTACACCATTTTGAATGATGTAATGACCATTATAAAACAATTCAATTGCAGTATTGCCGATCAGCAACTGCAGTTGTTTTGCCAAATGACCATTGGTATTCCGCAAAACCGGTTAGATGAAGTGCTGTTTAAGTTGAAAGACATCAGGGGTTTGGAACTGCAGCAGAAAAAGCTTTGATTTTACTAATAGCCACTTTCTCCTTACTCGTTTGATACGCTTTGCTTTTCATCCGCAATTCCAGTGATAACACTTTTACTTATTTGTGAAATTGCAACATCCACTGGTAAATATTCATGTTATTCTCTTTATACGAAGGATCGCTTGCTTTTGTCCATGCGTCATGTCCGCCGGTAGGCCACAACGTTAGTCGTGCTTTTGGATTTGGTTTATAACTATTTACCTGCGTCACAAAATCTATTGTTTTCTGAACGGGTGCCGACGGATCATCTTCATTATGAAATGCCCAAACCGGAATATTGTGGGATGCAATAGCTTTTGCTTTTGTGGTTGTAACGCTGTTGGAGGCGCAGATGGGAACAATAGCGGTTGCCATGTCTCCATATTTTGCTGCAAAATTCCAGGTGGTATTCCCGCCCAAACTCAGTCCGGTTACATATATCCTTGTTGTATCCACTCTCAGATTTTTTATGCCGTAATTAATCATTGCCAGAACATCTTCCGGAGTAGTCCAGTTTTTTACCTGCGGTGAAAGCACGATAAAGGAGAAATTTTTTCCACCTGATGTAAAACTTGGTGGGAACTTCTTTTTAGAAATGAGATTAGGGATGGAATTTTTTAACACTTTGGGCAAGTCGGTTGTGCCATTGCCCATTTCTCCCGAGCCATGCAAAAAAACAATCAGGGGATAGCGTTTGCTGGTAGAGTCGTACCGTGCCGGCAAAGCTTTGTAAAAACCCGCACAGTTTGTTGTTAGGTTATACGATACCGGTACCTGAACCGGGGGGAGTGTTTCAGCAATATCCAGATCAGGTTTGGTGGTGCTGCCTGGTATAGAAGCAGCGTCTTCTTTTTTACATGCAATAAGGACACAAAAGAGCATAAAGGTCCATAACCTTCCTGTAGGAACTGGTTTCATGAGTATCAGATTTTAGAAGTAACGGTATGTTGCCGTAGCTTATTCAAACCTGATGCCGGAAATTGTTGATAATTGTGAAAATTTACTCTTCCATTTCCTTGCGGATATTTTCAGAAATGGTTACCAGTACTTTGTCTATGCGGTGTCCATCCATATCGGCTATCTCAAAAGTGAAGCCGCGCCATTCTAATTGATCCCCCGTAAGCGGAATACGTTCTAACTGGTGCAAAATAAATCCTGCCAGCGTATCAAATTCATGTTCGCCTTCATTCATCCACTCCGTTTTTTCAAACGCATCTAAAAAATCATAAAAAGGTACTTGTCCGTCCACAAAATAACTGCCATCGGCACGCTGTACAATTTCATAATCTTCTGTATCGGGTTGGGGTATATCTCCCACAATGGCTTCAAGAATATCGTTGAGGGTAATCATACCCAGCAAACTCCCATATTCATCTACAACAAAACAACAATGTATTTTTGTTTCTTTAAATCGTTCCAGCACCTGGTATGCCGTGTTGTTTTCCGGAACAAACAAAGTAGGCTGTAAAATTTCGCTGAGTTGTTTGCTGCTGTTTTCGAAGATATACAGATCCTTAACTGACACTACGCCTTTAATATCGTCAATATCATTTTCACAAACGGGATAAACGGAATGAGGTTCTGCGATTATTTTTTCTTTTATTTTAGCCTCATCTTTATGAATACTGAACCAAACGATATCGTTTCGGTGCGTCATTAAGGAAGTGATGTTGCGATCACCCAAATGAAATACTCTTTCAATAATTTCCTGTTCTGCTTCTTCAATAGTTCCCTGTTCGGTTCCTTCGCTGATGATTGCTTTAATTTCTTCTTCAGTTACCTGATTATCCTTTTCGCGGATTTTTAAAACTTTAACCGTGTAAAAGGTGGACTTGCTGAGTAGCCATACAAAAGGATAGGTAATCTTACTCAAAATCCGCATGGGAGGGGCTATTAGTCTTGCAATACGTTCGGGACGCGACAAGCCAATGCGTTTGGGAACGAGTTCTCCCAATATCAGTGTGAAATAGGTGAGGATGATTACAATAATAGCGGTAGCGGCTCCATTGGCATAGGGTTGCAGCCACCCAAATCGGTTAAGATAAGTAATCAGGTCTTCCTTCAAAACTTCACCGGAAAAAATACCGGTTAAAATGCCGATGAGGGTGATACCTATTTGTACCGTAGAGAAAAAATTATCTGGCTTGTCAATAAGTTTCAAAGCTTCAGTGGCACTTTTATCACCCTTGGCCGCCAGCGTTTCCAAACGCGCTTTTCGCGATGATACAAGCGCCATTTCCGCCATGGAAAATATGCCATTTAAAAAAATTAATCCCAGTATAATCAAAATTTCGATCATGATAGATGAAGTTAAGCTAAAGCGGGGATACCGGTTTTCTTATTGAACACCCATGCTGTCCCCATTCCGATAGTGCAACCCAGCAAGGCGCCGCAAACGATGTCTAAAGGAAAATGCACCCCCACATATATTTGAGAGTAGGATATGGCGAATGCCCAGGCAAACAGCGTCCAACGCCAGGCCTTCGGAATAAACAGTAAGGTTTGAAATGCAAACATCGCCATACCAAAATGGTTGGTAGCGTGAGAGGACGTAAAGCTGTATGGCCCTCCGCAACCTACCACCTGCCTTACTGCATCTGACAGGTAAGGATCTGCACAGGGCCGCAAGCGGCCAACCCAGGGTTTGATAACCGAGCTGCTTAACATATCCGTTAACGCAAAGTTTACCAGAAAAAAGGCGATCCACACCAGCCCCTTCTTTTTGAAATTCTGGACAATGAATACCACAGTGAACAGGTAGAGTGGCGCCCAGAAGTACTGGTTACGCAGCAGGGGTAAAAGCCAGTCGAAGAAGGCGTTATGCCATTGCCGGTTTATTTTGAAAAACAACGCTATGTCATACCGGATCAGGCTGTTCATGCTATCGGAAGTTTAATAAATCCACGGTCGAAATCGCCCTCCGCCAGTAAAATTGTCAGAAAATGTAATGTGCAGAAATTGGTGCAGTACCAACGGTTGCCCGCCATGAATGGAATAAGTTGTTTAAGCAAATGTAATTATACTTTTACAACCGGGCTCAATTTTCTAAGCTGCATATCTGACTTGTGTTGCATGGAAATACTTTTGCACCAGTATTCCGTTGTTTTTTCTTTTGGTCATAAACTGATCAATGTTATTCCTCATTGCAGCCTTGTTGATAGGGTATTTTTTGCCAATCACATTTGTTTTCGGAGCTTGGTTCAGATATTCCTGTTCATTAGGCTCCGGACTAAATGATGGAATAAAAAATACTTCTGTTCTGTCCTCGTTTTCTTCCAGCCATGCTTTTGCTTTTTAGTTTTATGAACCGGGTTTCCATCGGCAACAAAAAATACTTTCTGTCTAATAGTAGTTTGATGAAATTCACTACTTTACGGTGGATCAGATGCGTTGTGACGTTTTTTTTCATCCGGGGTAGTGGGTATTCGGACAGGTTTGCCATAAAGAGCGTAGTGGGCGTTTTTGTTTTTAATTCTCGCGTATTGATGCTGATGTTGTTAACAGAGGTGTTGTTATTGTGGACTTGTCTTTGGTGAACATCTCCACGGTGATTGTCTTCCTCCCTATTGTGTTCCGGCTAAAAAACCCGAATCAGGTCTGATAATCTTACTACCTTAACATCTATTTTTCAACAGGAATAGTATGAAAGGGTGTTTTCTGTCTCTGTCTGGCGTATTCTTTTTAATAGTTGCAATAATGGCTTGTAATGAACCATCGCCTGAGAGGAAACCTGACTATTCGAAGGGTAGTTACGGATATGATGCTGCTTTTTTACGTAAGCACCTGGAAAATACTGTTGAACTGTGGAATGAAAGAGGGGCAAGGGTATTGCTTACTGCCGATTACCAGGGCAGAGTAATGACCAGCAGTACAGGTGGCGATACCGGCAATAGCGCCGGATGGATTAATTATGATTTGATTGCCTCCGGAGAATTTAAAACTCAGTTTAATCCGGTTGGTGGCGAAGAGCGTTTTTGGATTGGACCCGAAGGCGGACAATATTCTTTCTACTTCAGAAAGGGTGATTCCTTTGAAATAAAAAACTGGCAGGTACCCGCCGTTATTGATACCGTTTCCTATCAGATTACGCATTCTGACAGTAGTAGTGTAGAGTTCTCGCAAAGTGCTGTTCTTACCAACAATAGGGGAACGGAGTTTAAAATTTTTATTAACCGCAATATCCGGCTACTCAATGAAGCAACATTGAAAAACCGAATTCTCACTTCTATTCCCGACGGGGTACAATGGGTGGCCTATGAGTCGGAGAACATTGTTAAGAATACGGGTGATCAGCGCTGGACAAAAGAAAGCGGATTGCTTTCTATCTGGTTGCTGGGAATGTTTACGCCGTCAGAGGAGACTGTGGCTATCGTTCCTTT
This sequence comes from Chitinophagaceae bacterium, assembly GCA_020854215.1. Classification (GTDB taxonomy): domain Bacteria; phylum Bacteroidota; class Bacteroidia; order Chitinophagales; family Chitinophagaceae; genus Agriterribacter. The sequence goes on from JADZFY010000017.1 coordinate 6,246, forward strand.
TCATAATCGCGGTAACCCAAAAGACTATATTACTGATAATTACTTTGGAAAAATACCTGCAGACCGGTTGCTGGTAAAAGATAGTGTACTGCTGTTAAAATGCGATGGAAGGCACCGGAGTAAATTAGGGCTGTCGCCTGCAATTGCCAAACCGTTGGCCGGCAGTTTCGACTTTAAAAGGAATATGCTAACCCTCATATTGTTTGACGTTAATGCGGATGGAGACTATGTAAACTCCAAATGGGAGTTGCAAAAGCAACCCTACAAAGGTGATGTGGTTAATGCGTATAACGACGGTCCGCTGGAGGATGGATCCATTATGGGCCCATTTTATGAACTGGAATCATCCTCCGAGGCTATGCCCCTGAATCCGGGCGAAGTTCAAGACTACAGGCAGGTTACCTGCCATTTTGAAGGTGATTATTCGGCATTGAATAAACTGGCGCAGCAGATCCTGGGGGTTAATCTTGATGAAATAAAAATGCCCTGACAATAAAACGTTCTTAAAAAATAAAACGATACGGAAATGAAGTTGTTTAAAACACAGCATGGAATTGTACTGGAACACAACAGTGGATACTTTAAAGCGGGTACCCTGCTGGATACGTTGATTAACAGAGAAAACCTGTACGGGTATTTGTTGCAGTCGTTAGAGAAATTTCCCCGGCTATCGGAAAATGAAGTGGAGATATTCCGTTCAGGCGCACTTTTAGCGCCAATTGGCAATCAGGAAGTGTGGGCTGCGGGCGTAACGTATATGCGTAGTCGTGATGCCCGCATGGAAGAATCAAAAGAATCGGGTGGCGCTACCTTTTACGACAAAGTGTATGTAGCAGACAGACCGGAGTTGTTCTTTAAATCTCTGCCCCATCGCGTTGCCGGCCATTTTGAAGATGTGTATATCCGCCGGGACTCTACCTGGAATGTTCCGGAACCGGAACTCACGCTTTACATCAATGGTGCGGGAAATATTCAGGCTTACACCATTGGAAATGACATGAGTTCACGCAGTATTGAAGGAGAGAATCCTTTATACCTGCCCCAGGCAAAAACTTACGAACGGAGTGCGGCACTGGGTCCCTGTCTGTATGTTCCCGAAAATCCTATTCATCCGGAAACCACCATCAGCATGAGTATCCTGCGTAAGAATCAACCGGTATTTGAAGGCGCCATCAAAATCAGTATGATGAAACGAACCCTTCCCGAATTGGCCGGATTTCTTTACCGCGAAACCGATTTTC
>JADZFY010000018.1 GCA_020854215.1 Chitinophagaceae bacterium
ACCGCCAACAGGTGGAAAACACCTACAGAAAAGTGCTGAGCGGAAAAGTGTTTGTTCAGTTGGAAGGCAAAGTGACGCCTGCCGAGCAGCATATCAGCCTTGATGAGTTCAAAAAACTGCAGGAAGCACATCAGCATCACCATCATTAGTTTCAAATTCCAAATTCACGGCTTTCGGCGTCTGTGAGGTTTCTACCGGGATGATGAAATGGGTAATCCAACGATCGTTGTGCAGTGAGGAAAAACAAGGGCTGAGCAGCCCAACCTCACCATTATCAATAGAACAATATCGCAAGTTTTATTAGGGAATTATTTGTGCAAGTTTGGGAATCTGTCTATTCTCCAATCTGTTTCAAGCGGAATGTTTCCTGCATAAATTTTGTTGCCCGAGATCTGGTCAACCAAGAATGAATAACCCGCTAACTGAAACCATCCCGGTGGTTAACGCTTTTTCGGATCGTACAAGCAAAAAGCTTGAAATGGGCGTATTCGCGTAAAAAAAGCCTATTTCATGCAATGCAATTGAAACAGTCAGTATGGACTTTGAATGCCAAAGTTTTTCCGTGGATTTCCACTCAAAACTTTGGCATCATTGAACTTAAGCATTCCCACTCGTCTACCACGATTCAGGCGGATAAACATTTTGCCTTGGGTGTACATAGGGCACACCTGTTTTAGCATCCCACCACATTCTACTGGTAAGTTTATCACCTCCCGTTAACCTGTCAACAGCCTCCTGCACATTGGCTCCATTCTTCGAATACTCGTCTGCAGGATATGTTAACCTCCTTGGCACCTTACCGTCAGTATCTGTAGGTCCGCTTCCCAACCACATTTTGGGGTAACCTGTTCTGCGATATTCCGTCCAGGCTTCTGTTGATTCATATATCAGAGAAATATATTTCTGCACAATGATCTGTTCCAGCTTTTGCTCGTTAGTTCCGGTAAGCGTTGCCGCGCTGGTTAACAAAAACCCATCAATGGAAGGCCCCGGCACACCATATTGTTCCATTGCCGTACGAATACCCGCTCTATATAACGCATTCGCGTCTCCGCTAGCCAGTCCTTCAAGCACGGCTTCTGCTTTCAGAAACCAAACTTCAGCGGCCGTAAGCATATTAAAAGTAAACCGGCTCGCTTCAAAAAAAGTTCCGATAAAGGAAACACTATCGCGGCTATACCTTGCATTTATTGGACCACTCGGATTAATAGGCCTCGCCCTGTAAGGAACAGTACTTGAAGCATCAATTTCTTTTGGAAGCTGAAAATAAACAGGCATCCTCGGGTCATTGTTCACCGCAAGCACTTCCAGTACGGTAAAAGAAAAATAATTGCCCAATGTAACGCCGGAATTAATCGAATTTATAATAGGACTCCTATTGTCCCGGTTAGGTGCATCTTTAGGTTCGGAAAGCAATTTTGCATTTTCTTCGTTCACTGCAATCAATGGTTGATTAATAACCTCACTTATATTTTGCTGTGCAAGTGAATTATCTGCAAAACGTACCCTAACCGCTAACCTCAGTCGAAGTGAATTAGCCAGCCTCTTCCACGCTTCTGTATCTCCACCAAAAAGAAGGTCTGCATTGCCATAATTTTCCTGTGAAGGATCTGAAGTAAGCTGTGCAGCAGCTTCTTTAAGTTCTTTGAGCATATCCTTATAAATATCCTCCTGCTTGTCGTATTTTGGAGAAGCAACGAAATCATCACCACTTCTTGCTGCTTCAAAGTAAGGGATATCGCCGTACGAATCTGTAAGGTTCTGAAAAAGCCAAACCCTGAAAATACGGGCCATCGCATTTTTATTACGCTGTTCCGGGTTCTGTGTCAATCGTATTATTTCGTTAATATTGGATAAATAGCTCCTGTAGTGGCTGGTAAAGGGATCGCCATAATCTTCGTTCTGAAAGGGGAACCCGGAAGATTCGTTAGACATGAAACCGGCGAACTCAGAAACCCTTCCAAATTCAGGAATTGCAAACAGTGATATTTTTTGCACCCGGCTGAAAAGGTTATCCGTCTTTATCATTTTTTCCGAAACAAGTCCGGGGTTGGTATTCAATTCATCAAAATTTTTAGTACATGATAATGCAAACAATATTGCCAATGCAATCTGTACAATGCTTTTATTTTTTTTATTAAGAATGTTCATTGTGTGTTTCCTTTAATAGTTAAAGACTAAAATCCTAATGCAAGATTAATACCTATACTCCTGGTAGCCGGCATGGTAAAGGCTTCGTATCCCTGTGCTGCGGCTGTGGGTGCAAATGCAGCTTCAGGGCTAACATCCATCAACTTGAATTGCGGATCACGGTAAAGGTAAAGCAGGTTTCTGCCCACAACAGAAATGCTTGCTGTTTTAAAAGGTGTGCCTTTAAGCGTGGAGGAATTAAAATCGTAACTCAATGTTGCCTGTCTTAAAGCAACATAGCTCGCATCCACCACAAAATCCTCATGTACTTGCAACCATGCTCTGTATGCATAATAATTCTGCGCAAAAGAAGTAGCCGTATTTTCTACATACTTTCCTGCATTATCATCCCATACCACACCATCAGCAACAAGATTCCCACGGTTTTCGGTAAACTTACCCGTACCACTCGCTGTTTGATCGTACTTTGTCATTGAATATACATTACCGCCCTTTCTCACGTCTACCAATGCACTTAAACTAAACCCTTTAAATGAAACGGTATTTGTAACCCCCGCTAACCAGTCTGGTTGAATGTTACCAAGTATTTCCCTGGCGCCGCCACGCACATAGGCGCCATCTTCAACTACTTTTCTACCGTCATCGCTGAGTTTATACGGAAAGCCCACAATGTTGCCAAAAGCTTCACCGGGTCTTGCCTGAATAGAAATACCGGCACTAGAAAGAAGAACCAGGTTGGTAATGCCTTCCGTTAATGCTACAACCTTTGATTTGTTTTTCGAAAAGTTTATAGTAGCCGACCAGCGAAACGAATTTTTAAGTTGTACGGGAACCGCGTTCAGAAAAACTTCAATTCCCCTGTTTTTAATATTGCCTGCATTAATCACCTGAGTGGTAAAGCCGCTCGACGCTGATATGGGAATGGGAATGATTTGATTGGTGGTTGCAGCGTCGTAATAGGTAAAGTCTATACCTATTCTGTTTGAAAACAACCTTATATCCGCACCAATTTCGTAAGAAGTTTTTAGTTCATTTTTAAGTTTACTATTGGTAAGCGTCTGACTTATTTGTGCAAATTGCTGCCCGTTAAACCCTGACGCGATCGGCGATATACTATATCCTGTTTTGGTTTGATAAATAGCACCGTCATTACCCGCCTGCGCATACGACAAACGGAGTTTTGCATAACTTAACACGTTAGATCTGACGTTCAATAAATCAGTAATTACGTTGCTGATACTTACTGAAGGATAATAGAATGATGGTTTGCCCAATGCTGACGACCAGTCATTGCGACCGGTAATATTTAGAAATAAGTAATTATTATATGATAACTCCCCATTGAAAAACACAGACTGAACTTCTTTTCTTCCAACAAATTGGGTAGGTGTTACCACCTGTGCATTTGATATGTGATACAGATCATCATAGTTAAGGTTTGTTCCTTCTGCACCCGTAATTGTTGTGGTGGTTTTATATAAATTTGATCCCATCAACAAGGTTCCATTCAGGTTTTTGGCAAGTTTACCGCCCGCCGTTAGTATCGCATCGGCATTAAGCTCGTTTACCCTGTATTGAAAATTTTTAACGGCGCCATCGGTATAACCGGCTAAGGTACCCTTGCCAATAAATTCGTTTCGTACATCAGTATACCCGTCATGTGATGTTCTTAACCGTAAGTTCAACCAATTGGTAAATTGATATTGCAGTGATATATATCCAATCAATCTGTTGCGTTCATCATCACCACCCGTTTCATTCAAAACCCAATAAGGATTCATGATAGCACCGTTATTTACCCAGTTCCGCATTGTACCATCGGGATTTTTATAATCCTTCAGCCAGTCAAGATTTATATGTCGCGCAATACGCGTAAAGTTTCGGTTTATATTTAAAAAATCCGACCCGATTACTGGCCTGTTCTTATTCTCCTCACGTATAAAGGTTGCCTTTGCCTCAACAGAAAACCGTTCTGTTATTTTGGCGCCAGAAACCAGGTTGATCGTTTGCCTGTTTAATGAATTATTTGGAATGATGCCCTTATTATACAGGTTGGAAAGCGATAACCGCATATTCGCGTTCTCTCTTCCTGCTGATAAAGCAACGGTGTTGGTGTATGTAGCACCTGTTCTGTAAAAGCTTTTGAGATTGTCTTCGGGCTGAGCCGACATAGGAACCGGGCCCAGGTCAGGCATTGTTTGAATAACCGCCAGGCGTCCGTCTAATGCACCACCCCATTGGTCTTCTATCCAGTCGGGCTGTATAGCAAATTTTCTTCCATCAACCACCGTACTGTCTATCCAATATCCTTCATACGTATCGTCATATCCGCCGGCCCACTTATTTTGAAATGTTGGGAATTGACTTATTTTTTCAAAGGTAGAATTCGAATTAAATGAAATGCCCAATCCCTTTTTAGAAGATTTTTTGGTAGTAATTAGTACTACGCCATTAGCTCCCCTGGAGCCATACAACGCAGCAGCATTAGGCCCTTTGAGTACGGTAACACTTTCAATATCATCCGGATTAATGTCTTTAACGCCATCGCCATAATCCCGTCCGCCAAAAGGACTTCTTATTTGTCCGAGATTGTCATTATTTATGGGCATACCATCCACTATAAACAAAGGCTGATCTCTTTGGGACAGTGAGCTGTTTCCGCGAATAGCAATATATGATGACCCCGATGGTCCACCACTTGAAGGATTGATATGCACACCGGCAAATTTTCCTTTCAATGAATTCAACACATTGCTTTCACGTGCCTGGGTAAGGCTTGAACCATCAATACTTTGCTGTGTGTAACCCACTGCCCTTTTTTGCTTTTCAATACCAAATGCAGTAATTACCACTTCTTCCACATTCTTAAGATCGGGCATTAGCGATACGTTGAGCACAGACTGTGTACGGCTTACTTTCACCTCTTTACTTATATACGAAGCATAAGAAAAAATAAGTACCGCATCGTCTTCCACGCTAATATTAAAGCGTCCAGACGCATCTGAGGTGGTAGCTACATTTGATCCTTTTACCGTAATGGTTGCACCATTCAATGCATTGCCATGCTCATCTTTTATAACACCAGAAATCTGAAAATCCATTACGGGCTGGTTTGGCGCCGCTGCTAAAGGAATGACCTTGTCTTTTGCAGCGATTAGGATTGTTTTGCCCTCAATTGCAAATTGAAGTGGTTGATTGTTGAAACATTCGCTAAGAAACGCTTCAAGTGGTTTTTTCCTGGCATTGATGGTAACAGTTCCGGCATTTTTAATTGCGCTGTAGTTATAGAATACCACAAACCCGGTTTGAGATTCTATTACCTTAAACACTTTTTCAAGAGTTACATTTTTTCCAAAATAAGTAATCTCCTGCGAATATCCGGTGGCAGAAGCCTGAAGCATACAGACGGTTAAAAGCATCAGGGTTAATCTCATTGCTAAGCGAGTTGTCTTGTTTATGGCAAAACGGGGCTTATGCAGCCGCATGCCACTAATCGTCGAAAAATGCATATTTTGCATCAGTTTTGGGTTAAAAAATAGCGTTCCGGTTATTTGAATAAACCCTCTACTTCCGCCACGATTGCACTCGTGGCGTTTTTTCTACGGGAAATAGAAAGTCGATTCAAAAGAATAAGACGGATCAAAATAGCCAATTAGCTATCCGGCAATAATTTTTTTTTATTTTTTTGTGAATTTTATATGATCAGTCCATCAGAAGCAAAATAAATACCAGCAAAGCTTTGTCGCCATTATGAGTAATAAGGTATGCCCGTATCTGATCAAGGGCTGCCCCCAGGTGATGGTTGGCAGTATGAAATGATATACCCATAGCTGCGGCCACCTCACTTAACTTCAACCCCTGCTTACGACTAAGCTCGAAAGCTTTTCTCCGTTGGGGAGACAATGTCATTACCGCTTCATCAATTCGTTTTTGGGCTTCTTTATAAGCGATATGGTATTCTACGTTGTTGCTGTCAATTTCCATTCGGCTCTTTACTTCGCGAATAAGTTTTTCATCAAGCGCCAGTTTGCGAAACCAGGTCATACAGGCATTGTGCGCCATACGCCTGATGTAGCCATCCATGGATTCAATTTCCTGCCAGTGATCTTTTCTATCCCAGAGTTTTATAAAAAGTTCCTGTGTCAACTCTTCTGAAACATAGGCATCACCCGTAACAGATTGGATATAGGCAAACACAGGAGACCGGTACTGCTCAAAAAGACTGATAAAATGCTGCTCCTGCAGCGAACGTTGCTCCATTGTGTATGAGGTAGAACAAGCAAGTATACTAAAAAAAGCGTACTAAGAATACGAATAGTGCGAATCAAAATAACTATTTTCTTTATCTGCCCCTGCAACCACCTATCCCAGGTCAATTAATAGTTCTTGCCGGCTGTATAACTTCAGTTAAAGGTTCCCGGCTAGGGAGAAAGTTCGATTTACGCAGTATACTGCAACCGGCTATGAGCCTTTCTCTCAACAATTCAAGCAGAAAGTAAACGGCAGGAAGCGCGGCTATTTGTATGCTCCTCAAAAAAGATACAATAGCATTGGCTAAAAACACCATCCCGATAGTCTTTATTAAATATCAGGGTAATGCTGGTAGGTTCCGGTAGCGTCTCTGTGGCTGGTGAAATCAGCAAAATACAATGCAATAAAACGGAACAAACCCTGGTATTGCATCTAAATGTAAAAGCTAAAACAAGTTATGAAGGTTACTAACAGAATACAACTTTTGTTAACCCGCTACGCTGCCAAAACCATTACTTCAGCAGAATTGGATGAACTACTGGTTTGGATGGAAGGATTGACCGACGAACAGTCAGCCGAAATTGCCGATGCCTACCAGGAACTATGGCAACAAGCCATAAACGGCGATCTGGCTGTCGGGAATCATGCTGTGGACTGGAATGCGATGCTAAACAGGGTGAAGGCGGCAGCTTTTCCAAAAGAAAATAAAAAACCGGTTTACCGTATATGGATCCGTGCAGCAGCAGCTGCTGTTATTGTTTTGTTTGGCGCTACCGTTACTTATGTGCTCCTTCCGCGTAAACAAAACCAACCACTGGCTGTACATCCAGCGCAGCAGGTCCGCCTGCCCGAAAGTGTATTGCCCAACACCAACCAAACGATGCTCACTTTTGAAGACGGGCATCAAATTTTCCTCGACAGCATGAAGCTGGGCAATATTGCCACTGACAACAGCGCCATGTTGGTGAAATTAGGGGTTGGTGAAATCGCCTATGGCGGGGACAACACGTCATCAGAACCCACATATCATACCATCAGCGTACCAAGGGGCGGCAGGCCGTATATAGTAGCATTAGCCGACGGCTCAAAAGTTTGGCTGAATGCCGAATCCTCGTTGCGATATCCTTCGTTTTTTAAAAAAGATGAACCGCGTAAAGTGGAGTTAACCGGCGAAGGATATTTTGAAATTGCTCCCCAATTTATCAGCAGGCATTCCATACCCAACAGCAGAATAAAAACGCCTTTTTTTGTAAAACTACCCAACATGTCAGTAGAAGTATTGGGTACCCATTTTAATATTATGGCATACAGGGACGAACAATTTGTTGAAACCACATTGTTGGAAGGGTCTGTAAAAATAGGAACGGCAAACAGCAATATTGTGCTTGCTCCGGGAAAGCAGGCACAATTGGATTCAAATGGAAAGCTTCGCGTAATTAATGCGGATACGGCTTTGGCAACAGCCTGGGTTAATGGTTATTTTCATTTTGATAAGGCGGATGTTAAAACGGTTTTACGTCAGGTGGGTCGCTGGTACGATCTGGACGTTGTATACAACAGCAACATGCCCGATGATCTGTTCTCCGGAAAGATGGAAAAATCACTTCCCTTATCCGGCATATTGAAACTATTTGAATCGAGTCCTGTTAAATTAAGGGTAGAAGGCAGGAAACTGATTGTGTTACCCGTTCTTCCAAAAAACTAAGTTAACGGATTGGTAAACGAAACGCTTTATTAGCTATCTACAAGAGAAGACCAACCCAACCCTGCCGTCAATGTTTTTAATATTGGTTTCGAAGGCAGTGCTTGCCGGTAAAATGTATGAACAAATGAAAAATTATACTATTCTAATTACGATGCTGTTTTTCGCCTGGTGTTTTAAAACAAATGCAGGCGGTTTACCCAACCCTTTTAGCATTATACCAGAACCGCAGTCTGTTCAAATGAATACCGGAAAGGGGTTCAACCCGCAAAAACTCTGTACTATTCATCTCCAGCATGAAACGACCTTACCTGTTTTAAGTGGGCATCTTTCTTCTTTAGCGGTAAGTGAATCGAAGGGAGAACTGCTATTGCAACTTGATTTGTCCGCAGGGCGCTTCCCTTCAGATGAAGCCTACGAATTACGCATTCTGCACAACAGGATAATAATAACAGCGGCAGCAGAAGCCGGACTTTTTTACGGTTGCCAATCTCTGGAACAGTTGATTGAAGATGCAAAACGGTTTAACAAAGCGTTACCGGCCTTAACCATATTTGACAATCCGGCAATGACTTTCCGCGCCGTTCATTTTGATGTAAAGCATCACCTGGACCATATGAACTACTACTACAAAAGCATTGACCGGTTAGCGAGATACAAAATCAATGCGGTGGTTTTTGAGTTTGAAGACAAACTTCGTTATCGCCGTCAACCATTGGTTGGTGCTTCAAATGCCATCAGTATAGAAGAAATGAACGCACTTACACAATATGCCAGAAAAAGAAATATTGAAATTATACCATTAGTACAGGGTTTGGGTCATGCCTCATTCATACTAAAACATGAACAATATATTCCTTTACGCGAATTGTCATGGAACGGCTGGGCATTTTGTCCGTTAAATGAGGGCACCTACCAGGTTTTATTCGATATGTACCGCGATGCCATTGAAGCAACCCCGGGATCAAGGTATCTTCATATTGGTGGAGATGAGATAGGCAATATTGGTATATGTGAAAGGTGTACACCATTTGTGAAACAGCATGGGATGGGAGCGCTCAATCTTTACTGGTTAAAGCGGGTATGTGCTTTTGCAGAAGCCAATGGGCGTACTCCTATTTTTTGGGATGATATGCCTTTGCAGGAAGCCGGCTTATATGAGTCTACATGGAATGAAAAGATAGAAGCAAAAGAGGCAGATCGTATCTGGAAGGAAAAAAGTCCGATTCTTGACAGCCTGCTGCCATCATTTCCCAAAAACTGTATTTACATGCGCTGGAATTACGGCATGGCTACCCAACCCGGTAATATTCAGGCTTTGGACTGGTACCGTAGTAACCACCTTCAGGCAATGATTGCCACAGCTACGAATGGTGAAGGGGGTATGTTGTTTCAACCTGACATCCGCTACAAGGGCTTTGCGTCTGCAGGAAACAGTTGTATAAAAAGTTTTATAGAATTGGCAACAGAAAAGGATATTAAAGGAATGCTGTGTACGGCCTGGGATGATAAGTCGCCTCACATGGAAAATTTCTGGCCAGGCTTTATTGCTGCTGCTGAATACAGTTGGGCGCCAGGAAAAAAATCGCTGGAGGATTTAGACCAGGCCCGGGCATATAAAGAATTTGGCATCGCCATTCCCCAGTGGCAATCCTTACAAAAAGCCCTGCGCTCCGGTTCTGAGTTCTGGTACGAAGCACTTTTTGAACACGGAAGCTGGATGGATGATGAAAATATGCTTCAAAGCCTGAAACAGGTTGAACACTGGTTAAAACCTTTGGAAGGCAGAGAAAATATAAAATTTGACTACGGCACTAAAATAATCGGACTGCCTGATTCGGCCAATAAAGGGGAATGGACAAATAAATACAAAGCAAAGCTGGAAAAAGCCGCATTGATTTGCAACGAGTACCCGACATTGATGGAGCAGCTGAAAACGCTTGAAAACAGGTCGGCCCACAATAAATATTATTGGCGGCTATCAGCAGCATTATGCCGCTTTCAAACAGCAACGCCAAACCTGCTATTAGCGCTGCGCGATATGGATGAGCACGGCGCAACCGGAAAAACCCAACTTTTAGCAGATGCAATACATGAAATGAAGGCTTCATTTGATAATTTGTGCACCGTGTACAGTGAAACAAGGTTTGTAAAACAACCCCCTGATTTTGTAAAAGACCGTTATTTTCATACCGCCAGTCAACGCGAAGACCTTTCGTGGATGACGCAGGCCCAGGAATTATTCCTTGAAAAAATTTTTGGATTGTATCAAACCGGTGAATAGAGAAGTTGCTTTCTTTTTCCTTGTGGCAGATTAAAATACAATTATGATAGATAAATGGCCAGAAATACCAGGCTGAGCTCTGCGAAGCGTTCCATGTTATCGCTGATTTTTGGATTTGATTTTAAAAACAATTTACCGCTTAGCATTGGCTAACCGCGTTTTTCCGCCTTTCCCACCCGCATGGCATTTTGTCGGCTTTTTTTCTGTTGCATGATATTTGGGTTTATAAAAGCCATAATATTGCCATTCCTAAAAATTAGAAATCGTTTATACTATGAATATTGGAAACGAATTTGCAAAATATGCGGTAAAACACCGCGGTATTTCAAGCAACACCCTAAATGATTATACCCGGCATAATATTACCAATTTAACTCCCAATATTATTGAAGAACGTCCAATGAATATCGCTGTAATGGACGTTTACAGCCGATTGATGATGGACCGCATCATTTTCCTGGGTTATCCTATTACCGAAGAAGTGGGTAATATTGTTACCGCCCAGTTATTGTTTTTGGAAAGTACAGATCGCACGAGAGATATTCAAATGTATGTGAACAGCCCCGGAGGATCGGTATATGCCGGCATGGGCGTATATGACACCATGCAATATATTACACCCGACATTTCTACCATTTGTACCGGAATGGCTGCCAGCATGGGAGCCGTACTAATGTGTGCGGGAGCCAAAGGCAAACGCACAGCACTGAAGCATTCCCGAATCATGATGCACCAACCCAGTTCCGGAGCAGCAGGACAGGCCAGCGATGTGTTGATCACAGTTAATGAAGTGAGAAAAATCAAAAACGAGTTGTACGAAATAATAGCCTTCCACAGTGGACAGGAAGTTGAAAAAATTGTAAAAGACTTTGACCGCGACTTCTGGATGACAGCACTGGAAGCCAAGGAATACGGGTTGGTAGACGAGGTGTTACTTA
>JADZFY010000019.1 GCA_020854215.1 Chitinophagaceae bacterium
GAGCGAAAGAAATACCGGCAAAAACGAATGGGAAACTGGCAATGAAATGCGTAACAGGACGGTTAAACAGAAAAACTTTCTCTACATGGAGGTTGCAAACCAGACATTGATGCTTTTTTGTCGAAACGTGTGATTTGTGGAGGCAAATACCTGACCCCTGATTGCTGATGCTACAAACTGATTTTGAGTTGTGGGTATGAAACAGTTCAAAAGGGAACTGCGTTGCCGCAAAGCACAGTAATAATACAAGGGTAATACAAAAGCGATATGAACGGATGAATTTGTGCAACAAGAACTTGTTGAGCGAACGAAGATATAAAAAATGAAACAATGATGCAATTTTGTGTTTCGTGGAGGGTTAGTCGGCAAAGCCTGGAAGGCAAAAACCGGCAGGATGGAAAAATAGGATAAGCGCTTCCCAAATCTGTGGTAATGGTTTTGTGGCTTATCAAAATTCCTGTAGGTTTGCCAATCTTATAAAAGCCTGTACTAATATGAATTTCAACAAGGTTAATAACATTACCGGATGGATAGTATGCATTATTGCCTGTGCTGTATATATCTTAACTGCGGAGGCCGGCGGTAGCCTATGGGATTGTGGAGAATTTGTAAGCAGTTGCTTTAAGCTACAGATACCGCATCCGCCCGGAGCTCCTCTGTTTGTGGTAATCGGCCGGATTTTTATTGTTTTAATGGGCGACAATCCGTTAACGGCAGCTAAAGCGGTAAACATCATGAGTGCTTTGGCGAGCGGGTTTACCATATTATTTCTCTTTTGGACCATTACCCATTTTGCCCGCAAAATTTATCAGAAAGCACATGCTGAGTTAAGCGGTGAAAAGATATTTACCATTATGGCGGCCGGGGCAGTAGGAGCGTTGGCCTTTACATTCAGCGATTCGATGTGGTATAGTGCCGTTGAGGGTGAGGTTTACGCTTTCTCGTCATTTTTAACTGCACTGGTTTTTTGGATGATGCTAAAATGGGAGCATAATGCTGATGAACCGGGCGCCGACAGGTGGATTGTATTGTTGTTTTTTGTAATCGGGCTATCCATTGGTATTCACCTCCTCAACCTGCTTACGATTCCTGCGATTGTAATGATCTATTATTTCCGCCGCTATAAAACTACGCCCTGGGGTATCTTCTGGGCTTTTATCATCGGCTGTGTAATCACCGGGTTTGTGCAGAAATTTGTTATTCAGTACACCATCACGGGTTCAGGAATTTTTGACCGGTGGTTTGTGAACGGACTGGGTTTGCCTTTCTTTACCGGCTTCGCCACGTATTTCGTGTTGCTTGCGGTTGTAATAGCCATTGGTATCCGCCGGGCGGATAAATTGATCAATAATTTCACCGGATTTGCTGTCTGGCTTTCCGTTTTTATTTTCCTGTTTTCCTTTCCCTATATTACCTCGTTCCTATCCCTGTTGCTTTTCGTTGCCGGTACGGCCGTAGTGGTTTACGCGGCATACCACAACCGGTTGAAAATACTCAATTTCCTGAAGCTGGGACTCTGGTGTTTCGCTTTCATTCTTATAGGATATTCCACTTATCTCACTACCATGATACGTTCAGCCGCCAACCCGGCTATTGATATGTATAATGTAGATAATCCGATGAGTTTGGTGGGTTATGTAGGCCGTGAGCAATATGGCGATTTTCCGTTGATATACGGTCAGACTTTTGCCGCGGATATTCAAAGAAATCCGGACGGCACGCCAATGGTTACAGAGAAAGGATCCCGCTGGCAGAAGGGAGCTACGAATTATATTAATATCGGCAAAAACTTTGAGTACGAATATGAGCCGGCAGACATGATGTTCCTTCCCCGAATATGGGACGCCAGCAATGACCAGGGACACGCAACCTATTACCGGAGCTGGTTGGGATTGGGACAGGATGAAAAGCCAACTTACATAGACAATATCCGTTGGGCATTTGGCTACCAGATAGGATGGATGTACCTGCGTTATTTTGGCTGGAACTTTATTGGAAAGCAAAATGATTTGCAGGGGATGGGCAACGTGCGGGATGGCAATACCATCACAGGTATTTCCTTTATTGATAACCTGTTTCTCGGCGACCAGTCTAAATTGCCGGATAGCATCAAAAATAACAAAGCACACAATACATTATTTGCGCTGCCATTTTTGTTGGGATTAATTGGTTTGTTGTTTCATTACCGAAGCGACCGCGAAGATTTTTTTGTGAGTTTTCTTTTATTCTTCTTTACCGGACTGGCCATTGTATTTTATCTGAATGCAGCAGGTCCGCAACCACGCGAACGCGACTATGCATTTGCAGGCTCCTACTACGCATTTGCCATTTGGATAGGCATCGGTTTGCTAAAAGTGAAGCAGTGGTTTGAAAAAATAATGAACGCCCGGTTAGCGGGATATGCTGCCGCTGTAATATGTACATTGGCGGTACCCGTGATTATGGGATTTCAGGAGTGGGACGATCACGACAGAAGTAAGAAAGAGTTAGCCCGCGATTTGGCCAGGAACTATCTCGAGAGTTGTGCACCCAATGCTATCTTATTTACCTTCGGAGATAATGATACCTATCCCTTATGGTATGCACAGGAGGTAGAAGGTATCCGTAAAGACGTTCGGGTTGTGAATTACAGTCTGCTGGGAATTGACTGGTATATTAACCAGTTGCGTTATAAGATTAACGACAGTGATCCGATTGATTTGTTGTGGGGAGCGGACAAAACGGAGGGAGACAAACGCAATGTGGTTTATTTTGAAGCCAAACCCAACATTCCTCAGAACCAATATGTGTACCTCGAGGACGTGTTAACCAAAATCATTGGAAGCGATGATCCGGCCTTTACCATCCATTATGGCGCCGATAATGTTTTTAATACTTTCCCGGTGAAGAAGTTTGCCGTTAAAGTGGACAGTGCGCTTGTACGTACCAACGGTACAGTAAATGCCAGTGACGTAGTGGTAAATGAACTGCGTTTTGATCTTCCGCAGGGAAAGAGTGTGCTGATGAAGAATGATCTGGCGGTACTGAACGTGATTGCTGCGAATAAATGGAAGCGCCCCATCTATTTTACGGCGCCATTTGGTGAGCTCGGCTTTGCGCAATACCTGAGAGCAGATGGCTTAAGCTATCGCCTGGTGCCGGTAGAACCTAATCCCGGTAGCACCACCAATATCAACACCGCAGTGGCATATGAAAATATGATGAAAAAGTTTTCCTTCGGAAATGCTGATATTCCGGGGGTGTATTTCGATGAAGAAAATCGCCGCCATCTGTTAACCATCCGTCAGGCCTTTGCCAACGTGGCTGAAGCGCTGGCAAAAGAAGGCAAAAAGGAAGAAGCGCGAAAGCTGCTTGAAAAATGCGATAAAGGAATAAATGTGATGAATATGCCCTACGCGATGGTAAGTCGCAGTAACCAGCAGAACATCGTAGCCATTTCATTGATGGAGGCAGCTTTTGAATCGGAGGATAAAGCCCTGGGCGATCGGGTGCTAAATGATATAAAGAAGGATATTGATCAGCAATTGCGGTACTATGCAGCACTGGGTGATATGTCCGTTCAGGAAATGATGCAACTGGTGCAGAACCCCGAAGGGTTGAGTGCTAAGCAACGGGGGCTGTTCAGTGAAATTGACCAGACCTTCAGAGTGCAGAATTATCTCGGTTTTGTGGAAGGCAGGTATAAGCAACCGGTTCCGGCTGCGGATACGTCTGCGGTTAAAGCTATAGACACTACAGTAGTGTCCGGAGATTCAATTAAAAAATAAAGTGTATTATTTGGAATTATGCTGGCAGGATTGCAGGATGTGACTTTTGAATTTGGCGCCAGAACCATTGTTCGGGATGCCACCTGGCACATACAGCCCGGTGAACGTATTGGGTTAATCGGGTATAACGGTACCGGGAAATCAACTTTATTAAAGGTATTGGTAGGAGAATATCTGCCATCGGCGGGTACGGTGGAACGGGGCAGAGGAACCACGATTGGGTATCTCCATCAGGATTTGCTGAGCTTTGATACCAGCGAATCAATATTGCAGGTGGCACTGGGTGCTTTTGAAAAAATATTGTTGCTCGAAAAGGAGATTGAGGTTTTGGGTAAGCGGCTCGAGAAAGAACACGAAGATGAGGCATTGCTCCACGAGTATTCCGATAAGCTGCACGAGATGGATACACTCGGCGGCTATAATATCCATCATCAAACAGAAGAAGTGTTGCAGGGGCTTGGCTTTGCCAACAGTGACCTGCAACGACCCTACCAGGAGTTCAGCGGGGGATGGAGAATGCGGGTGCTGCTGGCAAAAATGATTTTACAGCAACCCGATTTGCTTCTACTGGATGAACCTACCAATCACCTCGATCTTCCTTCTATTGAATGGCTCGAAAAATACCTGCTGCATTATAAAGGATCTGTTGTTATTGTAAGTCATGATAAGTATTTCTTGAACCGCATGGTAACAAAAATTGTGGAGCTTTATCAGCAGCAACTGCATTTTTATAATGGCAATTTCGATTTTTACGAAACAGAGAAAGTGATGCGGGTGGAATTGCAACAACGGGCTTTTGAAAACCAGCAGGAGTATATCCGGCAGCAGGAGCGATTCATTGAACGGTTTAGAGCAAAAGCTACCAAGGCCGCAGCAGCCCAAAGTGCCATTAAGCGCCTGGACAAGCTCGAGCGGATTGAAGATGTTTCGATAGACAGGCCGGAAATAAAAATCAATTTCCAGGTGGATAAGGTGCCCGGAAAGATTATTTGCACCTTAAAGCAGGTGAGCAAGAGTTTTGGTAAAATCCGTATTGTAGAAAATACTTCCGCGGAAATTAACCGCGGCGATAAAATAGCGCTGATTGGCGCCAATGGAAAGGGTAAGTCAACCCTGCTCAGAATCATTGCCGGTACAGAGTCTTTCACCGGAGAAAGGGTGTGGGGGCACAATGTAGAAGAGAGTTTTTACGCCCAACACCAGTTGGAAGCGCTCAATGTGCAGCAAACCATTCTGGAAGAAATGAAAAATTGCGGCAGCCAGAAAACAGAACAGGAACTGAGAACCCTGCTCGGCTGTTTTTTATTTAGCGGTGACGATACGGATAAAAAAATAAGAGTACTCAGCGGGGGAGAAAAAGCGAGAGTAGCACTGGCAAAGACGATGGTGAGCAAGGCTAACTTTTTGATTCTGGATGAGCCTACCAATCACCTTGACCTGTTGTCTATTGATTTGTTGATTGAGGCGCTCAACCGTTACCAGGGGAGTTTGATTATGGTTAGCCACGACCGGCATTTCATTTCAAAAGCGGCAAACCGTATTTGGGAAATTGAGGATCACGAGATAAAGGATTTCGCAGGTGGATATGAAGAATGGATGGAGTGGAAAGAAAGAAAGAAATCGGAAGCGGCAAAACAAAATGGTAGTGCGGCGAAACCGGAAAAGAAAGTTCCCGAGCAAAAGCCGGTTGAGGTAAAGCCTCTGCCTGTTCACAAAGCAAATGCACCAATAGATAAGGAGTTTAAAAAAGAACTTCAGAAACAGCAACGTAACCTGCAGGATCTTGAAGAAAAAATAGCCGCGCTCTCGCAGCAGAAAAAAAATCTTGAAGCGCAATTAGCACTCCCGGAAATTTATTCGGATAAAACAAAGTTTCTGGCTGCCGAAGCAGAATATAAACGGTGTGCTGCAACCTTCGATAAAACGAACTCAGAATACGAGGCTGTATTTGAAAAGCTGATGGAACTGGAAGAAAA
>JADZFY010000020.1 GCA_020854215.1 Chitinophagaceae bacterium
CCTCAAACGAAAACCCTGGTGAAAAAATGGGTTGATTTTTACAAGAAGCATCGCAGGATATTAGATGCCGATATTATCCATCTCCGAAGACCGGACGGCAGAGACTACGACGCTATCCTGCATGCAGACCCGCAAGGAAAAGAAAAAGGGTTGCTAATGGTTTATAACCCCCTGAATGTATCCATTACGCGCGACATTGAAGTTGACCTTTATTATACCGGATTAAAAAGCCGGGCAACGGTGAGTGAAAACGATGGAGCGGGTAGAAAGATGACGTTAAACGGAACAAAGCTCCATTTAACGGTAACGGTTCCTGCAAAGAGTCAGAAATGGTTTGTGTTTTCAGATTAGGATGGGTATTCCTATTTAGTGAAAAATAGTAGCGTATGCATTTTACAGAAGAACGGTCGGCACAGTTGGTGGAGTTGTATTACGGGTTGCAAGTGAGAGCCCGTTTGCTCTCCGGAGAATACGACCATAATTATTTGCTTGAAGGTGAAGATGGCGGCAGGTACATTTTGAAAATTTGCGGCAATGATGAGCATTTGGTGTTTCTGGATGCCCAGGTAAAAATCATGAATCATCTTTCGCAAACGGAACTGGCCGATCTGTTCAACCGTTGCATCAGGAGTAAAAACGGACTTGAACTTATTCAACATATTGAAGACGGGGCACTTTATTTTATTCGCCTGTTTACTTTTCTCGAAGGAGAATTTTGGATTAACCTGAAAGAGCGTCCGGATAGTTTGCATTATAACCTGGGAAATTTTTTGGGAAAAATGGACAAGGCACTGGCTAATTTTTCCCATCCGGCAATGCATCGCTTTTATTTGTGGGATATTAGCCGTGCCATGGATGCGAATGCCAAACTCAGTTGTATCGGAGACCACGAGCGAAGAAGGATTGCCGGTTATTTTTTGTTGCAGTTTGAAACGGAAGTGCTGCCGCATATTTCGTCGTTGCGGCACGCGTACGTACATCACGATGCCAACGATACCAATGTACTCGTGAAAGACAACAGGATATCCGGACTGATTGATTTTGGAGATATGGTGTACACCGCGCTGGTGAATAATTTGGCAGTGGCCTGTACCTATGCTATGATGAACAATGAAGACCCTTTACATGCCGCAACCCTGGTACTAACGGGGTATCAATCCGCTTATCCATTGACCGGGCAGGAAGTAGATCTGTTGTACTATCTCATTGCTGCCAGACTCTGTATTAGTGTAACACAGTCTGCCTGGAACGCTTCTATCCAAACCAATAACGAACATCATTTTGTGTCGGAAGCTCCGGCATGGGATTTACTTCAAAAGTTAATCAGGATAAATCCGTTAAAAGCGCAGGACCGTTTTCGGAAGGCCTGTGGTTTTAGGGGCGTAATTTCCGATGATAGTTATGGCGCATTGCTCCAAAACAGGAAACGATATATTGGCCGTAACCTCAGCATCAGCTATCAAAGCAATATTAAAATTATTCGCGGCGCCCTGCAGTATTTGTATGATGATAGAGGCAACACTTTTATTGACTGCGTAAATAATGTGAGCCACGTGGGGCATTGTCATCCTGTTGTGGTGAAGGCAATGCAACGGCAATTAGCCACGCTTAATACCAATACGCGCTATTTGCATGATAACCTGGTGGATTTTGCCAAAATGCTTACCGCCACATTACCACCGCAATTAAGCGTTTGCTATTTTACGAACTCAGGCAGCGAAGCCAACGACCTGGCAATTCGTATGAGCAGGCATTTTACCCAACAGAAAGACGTCATTGTATTGGATCATGCTTATCATGGCACTTCCACAGCAGCAATTGAAATGAGTCCGTATAAATTTGATGGCAAGGGTGGTTTTGGACAAATGCCGTACATCCACAAAGCACAAAATCCGGATCAGTACAGAGGCGCATATCGTTATAATGATGCCCATGCCGGAAAGAAATACGCAACAGATGTTCAGCGGATTATTGATGAGCTGAAGCTGGAAAATAAAGCGCCGGCCGCATTTATTTGTGAAACACTGTTGGGTGTGGGCGGGCAGATTCCGTTGCCCGAAAATTATCTGAAAGAAGTGTACAAATTCGTAAAAGCAGCCGGTGGTGTTTGTATTGCCGATGAAGTGCAGGTGGGTTTTGGCAGGGTGGGGGAGCAGTTCTGGGGATTTCAGTTGCAGGATGTACAGCCGGATATAGTGGTAATGGGTAAGCCTATCGGCAATGGTCATCCGCTGGCAGCGGTAGTTACTACACCCGCCATAGCTGACGCCTTTAATAATGGAATGGAGTATTTTAATACGTTTGGTGGTAATCCGGTATCAATGGCCACCGGTATTGCCGTTTTGCAGGTTATACAAAGTGAAGCGATGCAGCAACACGCCTTGGAAACGGGAAATTATTTAATGAGTGGATTAAAGGGTTTAATGACTAAACATGCCATCATAGGCGACGTGAGAGGCTACGGTTTGTTTATTGGCGTCGAATTAGTGCGCAACAGAACAACTCTTGAACCTGCAGTTCCTGAAATTGATCTTATTGTGGAACACATGAAGGATCGGGGCTTCCTGCTTAGCACCGATGGACCTTTATACAATGTACTGAAGATAAAACCTCCATTGGTTTTTAATAAAGACAATGCCGACGACCTGGTACAAAACCTGGATGAAGTGCTGGATGAAGTTTCCGGCGCTATCAATGCGCATCGGCATCAGGAATAGGTATTCGAATGTTTGCGCGCGACTGCGGTCCACGCGGACCATAGTCAAGTTCAGCACAAGCATGCCCGGCTTTTATAAAACCGGCAGACGCATCATCCTGCGCCATTACTACTTCAATGAACGTAAATTCATCACCCATCTCCTGCATAATTTTGTGGAGCGCTTCTGCAGTAGAAGCCACATGAGTGGCAACCGGCTTGCGGCTAAAGACTTTCGGCAGGTCAGCATAATTCCAGTTTGCCACATCGTTATAGGTTTCATGTAAACCGAGTATTGTTCGTTCAATAGTATAACCCCCGTTATTAATCAGGAAAATAACGGGTTTGAGGTTTTGACGAAGAATAGTAGAAAGTTCCTGGGCGGTAAGCTGAAATGAGCCGTCACCAATTAATAAAATTTGCCTGCGGTGGGGCGCCGCCTTGAGTGTGCCCAGTAGTGCTCCCAATGTGTAACCCACCGATCCCCATACCGATTGGGTGATATAAGTACAACCATCTGGTAAATGCAGGCTGCCGCCACCGGCTGCGGCCGTTCCAATTTCGGCAATGATGAGGTCATCAGGACGAATGAAATCCTGCATCAAAATCCAGAATTCCGATTGTTTCAGCGCGGTGTTTGCGGGTGTAAACGCGGGTGCTTTCAAAGATGTAGTGTTGTTGTACGAAGTGATCGAAGTAACCGGATCCATCAAAGCCGTGGTGCCGACTAAAACATCGCGCAAGGTAATGGCTTCGTAATGATCGTTATCAATCTCTGCTGTGTAGGTCTCAAGCTGGATGGCGTTTTTGGGTAACCGGTCAGTAAAAAATCCGGATGTAGCATCAATCCGGCGATAGCCTACGGTAATCAGGCAATCACTTTCCTCAACAATTTTTCTGGTGAAAGCGTTACTGGCGTCGCCTTTATACGTGCCGGCAAAAAGTGGGTGTTGCTCCGAAAAACAACCTTTCAGATGGCCGAGAGTGACAACAGGAATACTTTTTTTTTCTGCGAGTTTTTTTACTTCATCCAGAACGCGGAATCGCTCGGCATCCATATCCAGTAATATCGCCGGGTATCGTGCTGTCGCCAATTGCTGAACGATGGCTTGCACACAACTTGATAACCGTTCCGCATCGCTTTCCGGTTCTTTGAGTTGCAAGGGCGCTTCGGGTGTATTGATTTCAAGGTAGGAAATGTCTGAAGGCAATTCCACATACACGGGTCTTTTAACCCGCCACGCTGTTACAATCATGCGGTCAATTTCTTCCACCGCGTTTTGGGGTGTGATTTGCGCCTGTGCCACAGTAACCTGCTGAAATGCCCGTAAAAACGGATTACGCCATCCGTCTCCCAACGTATGGTGCATCATCGTTCTGCGTTCAATAGCCCGCTGCGGAAGTGAGCCGCAGATACAGATGAGGGGTACGTGCTCTGAGTAAGCACCTGCAATACCATTGATTGCGCTCAGGGCGCCAACACCAAAAGTTACCGACAGCGCAGAAAGACCGTGAATACGGGCATAGCCGTCGGCTGCGTAAGAAGCGTTCAGTTCATTACAACAGCCCACCCATTCGGGTTCGCCCCGGTCAGCCAGCTGCTGCAGGAACTGGAGGGTAAAGTCGCCGGGAACACCAAAGATGTGTCCGATGCCTGCCTCATGTAACCGGCGTATAAAGAAATCACCGATGGTTTGTGTTTTGATTTGCGTGTTCATGTTTTTGGTTTTTGGACTGCATTCATTCAATAAAATTATTCAAATTATAGCTTGTGGCTGTCGGCTGCATACCAAATTGACCCTATAGTATGGCAATAAGAATAGAATATATGGTTTTTGTAAACGGTTGGTTCATTGTTTTCTATAAGCGGTGTCTCTCATCCAATTTTGTGTACTTTTCGTTTTCTTCTTCGCGTGTTTTGTGTTTATTTTCAGTTGTTTTAACCGCTAAGGACGCTGAGGTTTTCGCAAAGCTCGCAAAGCAGTCCTGTCTGCCTGTCCGGCAGACACTCGACTGCGAAAATTTGAAATGCACCGTCGCTGCCTGAACGATTGGCTCAGGTTTTACACCCACTCAAAAAATAACAAAAATAATTTGAGAAACCGAATAGTTGCATTTATATTTGCAACCGAATGGTTTCCTAAAGAATAAACTAATGAGACGAGATATTTTTCAGGCCATTGCAGATCCCACCAGGCGGGCCATCATTGCTTTAATAGCGTTACAGGCGATGACGCCTAACGCCATTGCTGAAAACTTTCACACCACGCGACAGGCTGTATCGAAGCATTTGCGCATTCTCACAGAATGTGAACTGGTACGGCAGGAGCATCAGGGAAGAGAAATTTACTATGCGCTTGAAATTGACAAAATGAAAGAGATTGACAAATGGTTAGACCAATACCGGAAAATCTGGGAGGCAAGGTTTAACCAGTTGGATCGGGTAATATCCACCATGTCTGCCTCCCGGCAGACAACAAAAAAAAGAAAAAAATGAAAAACGAAGAACAATCCCGCAAACCGGAAACAAGCGATTTGTTATTTGATTTTACCGTTGACAAAACCGCAAAAACGGTTTACATCACCCGGGAGTTTAATGCCGGGCTTTCGTTGGTTTGGGACGCATTTACTAAACCGGAACTTCTTGATCAGTGGGGGGCGCCTGCGCCGTTCAGGGCAAGAACAAAGTACATGAATTTTAAAGTGGGGGGAAAGCGATTTTATGCAATGGTAAGTCCGAACGGGCAAGAGAGCTGGGTACTCCAGGAGTATAAATCCATTACGCCAAAAACAAATTTTAAATTGTACAATGCTTTTTCAGATAAAGATGAGCACCCCGAACCAACGGGTTCCGAATGGGATTTTACTTTCAGCGAACAAAACGGTAAAACAAAAGTTATCATTACCATCTATAATGAATCGTTTGAACGTATGGAGCGATTAATGGATGGATTCCGGGAAGGATATACTGCCACATTAAATACCTTAGAAAGTTTGTTGAAAACCCAATCCTAAAAAATTGGACAAAATGAAGGTCGCTAATTAACTTTAAAAAAAATATATGACAGCTTCAACGTCAAAACGCAACCGGATAATCTTTTGGATAAGCACCGGGCTGTTTAGTGCATTCATGCTATCGTCGGCCATCCCAAATATTATGTCAACAAAAGAGTGGGTTGATATTTTTACCATGCTGGGATATCCTGTTTACATGTTACCTTTTATTGGAGTGGCAAAACTCCTGGGAGTGATTGCGCTACTGGTTCCAGGGTTTCCCAGGATTAAAGAATGGGCATACGCCGGGTTATTTTTTGATTTGACGGGAGCGGTATTCAGTGCACTTTCTGTTGGCGGATTTAATCCGCAGATGCTCGGGATGCTGGTGCCTTATGGGCTGGGTACCTTATCGTATATCTATCATCATAAATTAGTTTCGCGGTAAACCAAAGTTGCGCCAAACACGAATAGCAGGCATGGCGTTCAACCTTTTTTGAACGCGATTCATCAGCCGGAGTTGGAAATTTCATTTTAGAGCAAAGGACAAGCAACAACCACGGAGAGGAAACGGCAGGGTAGGAGAAGCTGTCTGCAGATAAACGTTTGATGAAATCAATAGCAATTATTTCAATTGGGTGAACATGGATGAAGCAATAAGAAAATACAACGAGAGGCAACCCGGCGCGTACGGGCCAATTTGTGAACAGCTTGCTGAGATCATTGACAGTGAACTCCAGAATGCCGAAAGCAAAATCTGGCATGCGCACCCTGTATGGTTTCTGAAGGATAATCCGGTTGTTGGATATAGTTTGCAGAAAGCAGGTTTGCGACTGATGTTCTGGAGTGGCGCCGATTTTGAAGAAATGCAACTGAACGTAAGAGGTGAAAAATTTAAAGATGCCTCAATATTTTACAGTTCGGTTGAACAAATCAATTCAGATGACCTGAAACGCTGGCTGAAAAAAGCGGGAACAATTCAGTGGGACTATAAGAATTTAGTGAAAAGGAAGGGGCGGTTGGAAAGATTAAAATAATGAAGATGAAAACTTCAACAAGCCATGATGAGCGGATAGCAAAAATTACTTTTGCCTCGGTATATCCGCATTATCTTGAAAAAGTGGAAAAAAAGGGCAGAACAAAAGATGAATTGAATCTGGTAATTGGATGGCTGACGGGGTTTGACAACAGAATGATACAGGAACTCATCAACGCCAAGGTCAATTTTGAAATTTTTTTCAGCAGAGCCACATTGAACCCCAATGCGCAACTGATTACGGGTGTAATTTGCGGATACAGGGTAGAAGAGATAGCAAACCCGTTAACCAGACAGGTAAGGTATTTGGATAAGTTGGTAGACGAATTAGCGAAGGGGAAAAAGATGGAAAAGATTTTGAGAACGACGTAAAATCAGGTAATAGCGAAACACCGAAGATGCAGGCAGGGAATCGCTTTAAAACACGTAAAAAAATACTTATCACCCGGAGCAACTATGCCATCATGGCCATTTTATTGTATTTATTACGGTACTCAATGGGTGTAAGTCCGGTAAGTTTTTTAAACAAATCACGAAATGCTTTGGTATCGGTATAACCTACCTCGTACATTACTTCATTAATGTTTTTTCGGCTGCTTTCAAATTGGCGTTTGGCACTCTCGATCTTTATCCGGTGTATATACTCCAGAACGGAATTACCGGTGGCTTCTTTAAAACGTCGTTCGAAAGTACGGCGGCCCAGGCTCACCTGCTTTGCGAGTTCATTGGTGGTGATTTTTTCATGGATATTTTTTTCGATGAACACCTGCACTTTTAAAATTTCGTTATCCTTATGGTTTTTCTGGCCCCTGAACATCGCAAAAGCAGACTGGCTGGTGCGGTCTATATCAATTGCGAAATATTTGGAAGCAAGGATAGCGGTTACCCTGTCGGTATATTTTTCCAGCAAATACAATAACAGGTTCCAGTAAGAATGGGCGCCACCACTTGAATAGATTCTCTTTTCTTCCGTTACAATGCCGCCTTCCACCACATCCACATCGGGATACATTTCGCGAAACTCATTTTGAAATCCCCAGTGGGTAGAGCATTTTTTTCCATTCAGTAAACCGGTAGAGGCAAGTAAAAAAGCGCCTACACAGAGTGATGCTATTTCGGCTCCGTTTTTGTATTGTTCCTGGATCCAGGGCACAGCAGTCTTGTTTTTTGCGATTGCCGATGACATGTCACCAAACAACGCCGGAATAAAAACCAAATCGGTTTTCTTTACCTCTTTCAACAACCTGTCGGTATGTACGGAGTAGGCTCCGTTGTTGAGCTTTATTTCTTTTTTTGCACCCACCAGTTCAACATCAAATAATGGCTCCCTGCCTGCGGAAATTAAAAACTGGTTGGCAGCAGTAAACAGATACTGGGGATCGGCGATGGCCTGCATTACAGACGACTCGGGCACCAGGATGGATACTTTTTTCATTCGCTAAAGGTAATAGGTTTTGCCGGCACATTCAACCCCTTAAATAGTCCTTTGCGCCACCGGTAAAATTCTTAGCGCGGATAAGTCGGGAGCCATTATTAGAGCGTTAAAATGCTTCGGGTAAGGCGAGTGGGGAAAGATACATTACGGCAATTACGAAAAAGTAAGTCGCCCGCACACCCGGCGCAATTTCCACCCTAAACTGTCATATCTGCCACCTGAAAACTCAAAATTTTGTTTTCATATTTGTATAGTCAATTCGATACAAGACTAAAAAATAAAACATGGCAAATAATACAGTTACCCTGTACAGGGTATTAGCCGCGCCTCCAGAAAAAGTATTCAAGGCATTTACCGATGCAGACGCCTACGCATCGTGGCTTCCGCCTTACGGATTTGTAGCGAGAGTTTTTGAACTTGATGTAAAAGTGGGCGGAAAATACCGGATGGCGTTCACCAATTTCACCACAGGCAATGCACATTCTTTTGGTGGAGAGTTTTTAGAAATCGTACCCAATGCATCTATCAAATATTCCGACAGGTTTGATGATCCAAATCTTCCGGGTGAGATGATCACTTCGGTTACGTTGCATGCGGTTTCCTGCGGAACAGCGCTTAACATTACCCAGGAGGGAATACCGGATGCCATACCCGTTGAAATGTGTTATTTAGGGTGGCAGGATTCATTGAATAAATTAAAGAGACTGGTAGAGCCCAATATACCTGATGCGTAGGGAGTTGAATCGGTGATATTTTAACTTGCTATATCCTCGCCGCGCACGCTGCGGTTTTCACGCCGCGCACGCTGCGTTAAAAAAACTAACCGCAAAGAGCGCAAAGGGTTTCGTAAAGGAGGCAAACATATCCAGTATTCGATACGCTGCGCTCGCTGCGGTTTTCACGCTGCGTACGCCGCGATAAAATGCTAACCGCAAAGAGCGCAAAGGATTTCGCAAAGGACGCAAAGGGATACTGTATTCGATACGCTGCGCTCACTTCGGTTTTCACGCTGCGCACGCTGCGATAAAATGCTAACCGCAAAGGACGCAAAGGGTTTCGCAAAGGACGCAAAGGGATACTGTATTCGATACGCCGCGCTCGCTGCGATTTTCACGATGCGCACGCCGCGTTAAAAAAACTAACCGCAAAGCACGCAAAGGATTTCGCAAAGGACGCAAAGGGATACTGTATTCGATACGCTGCGCTCGCTGCGGTTTTCACGCTGCGCACGCCGCGATAAAATGCTAACCGCCAAGAGCGCAAAGGGTTTCGCAAAGGACGCAAA
>JADZFY010000021.1 GCA_020854215.1 Chitinophagaceae bacterium
TAAAAAGATCACAGGTATGACGCCCACACAATTTAAAAAACTGGGTGCTTCTCACCGCAAGGCAATTAATGATGTGCATTGAGTTCCTTTCAGCATTGGTGTGCGCTATTCATCGTTCGAAACAAACCAAATGATGCGATGGTGATAAACGTAGTGGTTGATGGAGGAGTAGTGAAGAAACTACTATTGTTTCTCCGGTAAAAAATACAATTGCATGCCGTTATTGGAAACAGCTCGATAGCCACACTGTATTGTGTTTTCTTAAGCTTTAGAACGAATACGAAGCCACGCTGTCATATTGCAACTTGCAGAAAAGCAGTGTGCAGCGAATTATTCAGTACCGCATTGGATATGTGTAGTATATAGCCATGTTGCCGGCGATGAATGGCGGAGCCTTTGATTTCTTTAGACGATGCCGTCCCGGTATATATCACTATCTATTCGCGTAGTTCATTGGATGTGGTAACGCATCTGTATATTGATTTTTTAACAGTTATCTATTTGATGGAAGGAAAGTTTACATTTTGTGATCGTTAGGATAGGGAACAAATTTTTAGACCTGGAGAGATCAACCGGATAAAGGGGGTAACGAGTTGCTCATCCAGAATAAAAGATCAACACCTGCTCAAAGGAACCTCATGAGGCGCATTTGTTAACGCAAAATCATTCGTATATTCAAAGCGTAAAACTTAATCTGATTTGAACTGGTTCCTTATTGCCGAAATTGTCTACATCATTGTTTTGGTATTGGTTTGTCTGCGTATTATTTATGACACCCGTAGCACTACGAAAACATTGGCCTATCTGTTATTGGCAATTTTTGTTCCTTTCGCAGGCATACTTTTCTACTTTGCTTTTGGGATCAATTACCGGAAACGAAAAATGTACAGCAAAAAACTGATGGCAGATGATGGTCTGTCACAAAAATTGAGTGAGGAAATTTACCGTTACTCAAAGGAAACGATGGATCAAAGCGGTGCTGACGTTAAGAGTAATAAAGAGTTAGCTGTGATGCTGGTTAAAGATAGTATGAGTCCGTTAACCGCGGGAAATGACGTAAAACTGTTGATTAACGGAGAACAGAAGTTTCCTGAAGTGTTGAAGGCTATACGCAAAGCGCAAAACCATATTCATATAGAGTATTATATTTACGAAAATGATGAGATAGGTGCTGCAATAGCGGATGCTTTAGTTCAAAAAGCCCGAGAAGGCATAACGGTTCGGTTCATTTACGACGATTTTGGCAGCAGGTCTATTCGAAAAAATATTGTTCCCCGGCTTAGCGCAGGAGGTGTTCAGACCCTGCCGTTTTACAAGATAAAATTCATGGTCTTTGCGAATCGCCTGAACTACCGCAACCATCGTAAGATTATAGTGATAGACGGGATTACCGCTTTTGTAGGTGGCATAAATGTAAGCGACAGGTATATCAATAGCGCAAACAAATCCAGCCGGCAGTACTGGCGTGATACGCATTTGCAAATAGATGGTCCTGGTGTGATGTACCTGCAGTATCTTTTTTTGTGCGACTGGAATTTTTGTTCATCCGACAAGTTGCAACCTAACGCTCAATTTTTTCCCCGCACGTCTTTCCTGACTGCCAATGGCAACAAAGTAGTGCAAATTGCAGCGAGTGGGCCGGATTCCGATGTGCCCACAATTTTGTTTTCTTTATTGCAGGCGATTAATCTGGCGTCGGAAGAAATATTGATTACAACACCATACTTCATTCCGGGAGAAAGTTTGATTGACGCGCTGATGGTAGCTGCGTTGGGAGGAATCCGCGTAAAACTCCTGGTGCCGGGCGTTTCCGATTCTCTGCTGGTTAATGCGGCTGCCCGTTCGTATTACGCCGACCTGCTGAAATCCGGTGTTGAAATTTATTTGTATAGCAAAGGATTCGTGCATGCCAAAACGCTTGTTGCCGATAGAAAGATTGCTATTGTGGGAACAGCCAACATGGACTACCGAAGTTTTGATTTGAATTTCGAAGTCAATGCAATCGTATACGACAGAGATATTGCATCAGAACTCGCTGATGTGTTTCATAAGGATATTGCCGATGCCAGTATAATTAATGTGGTGGAATGGATTAATCGTCCGGTGTGGAAAAAGTTGCCCGAGAAAGTGGCGAGGCTGGTGTCGCCGTTGTTGTAGAATTATTCACTTTGATTTGTTGTGAAAACGAAGGATGTTTTCTACTAAGAGCACCCTGCCACTTTACGTCCGCCACACTTTTACTTTTGATCATTCCCTTTTTCTTTAAAAACAGGCAAGTTCCATTGGTAACGGAGGGAAAGGTAACGGAGACTGAAACACACGGCTATTGCCACCAGCGATACAACGGGTTCATTCAAGTTTAAAAAAGATCCTGCAACCACAATTAAAGAGGCCGTAAGCGCAGCAGATGCGTAAATCTCTTTACGGAAAATAACGGGAATTCGGTTGAGCAGCACATCACGCAAAACACCACCACCCACGGCTGTCACAATTCCAAGCAATACGGCCACTTCCGCGTTATGTCCAAAAATCAGCGCTTTCTGCGCTCCCGATACCGCAAATAAGGAAAGTCCCAATGCATCAAACAGTAATACCGGCTGATAGAGCTTTTCCACCAGTCTGTACAAGCCCATGGTCATCAAAGCAGCCAGTAATGTAATAGCCAGGTATCGCCAGTCGGAAATGCCAACCGGTGGAGTAGCACTAATGCATAGATCGCGGATGATACCTCCACCGCAGGCAACGGTAAAAGCTACTACTACAATTCCAAACATATCCAGTCCTTTTTGTCTCGCAGCAACAGCGCCACTAATTGCAAATGCAAAAGTGCCTAACAGGTCGAGCACATGATATAGCGTCTGAATATTTAACATGAGTGCATCTACAAGGAGGTGGCAATTCCGGACTACGGTTTATGGTTCCGGATCTCACCTTTGAGTTTTAAATCGAATTTTCCGTTTTTTTACCTGTCCCGGCGGGCAGGTTGGTTTGGTGTAATGTACTCCTTCCATCTGCTCATACTACCATTAAGTTTCTGCAAACTACCAAGCTAAAAATTGTTTTGGTTTTATGATTGATTTTCACCGCCATTGATTTATCAAATGCCTGGAGTTCTTTAATTTCAATGGATGAGCCTAAGGTGAGTCCGATAGAATCGAGAAATTGCAGAAAAGCAGCATCGTGATTAGCCACACCGGTTAATTTGTAGATGGTGTTGAGCTGACCCTCCGATAATGCAACGGATTGGTATGCTGGCAGCTTGCCATGAACATCGGGAATAGGTTCGCCGTGTGGGTCAAATTGGGGGTGTCCAAGCATCTCGTCAATTCGGTTAAAAAAACGATCTGAACGGATATGTTCGATTTGCTCGGCTATATCATGCACTTCCTCCCAACCCATGTTCATTACTTTTGAAAGAAAAAGCTCGGTAAGCCGGTGCTTCCGTAAAATTAGTAAAGCCTGCTTTTTCCCTTTTTCTGTAAGTTCAATAGCCTTATATTTTTCATAACGGATAAACTTCTTCTGAGCCAGCTTTTTAACCATGCTGTTTACCGTAGGCATTTTGATGTTCAGGCTTTCGGCGATGTTTTTCACCGAAATTTCCTGGTTCTCCTGTAACAGTCGGTAAAGCGCTTTCAGGTAATTCTCTTCTGTTAGTGACACCATGCCGTAAAGATATAAGATTATGTGCGAACCCCCGGTTGGTTAGCTGCGGTTCGGCGATTCCTCCCGGCGAGTCACTGACCCGTCGAGGCTTATTGTCGGGCTTTGGCGGCGTTGCCGAATATATCCCCGTTAATTGCCAGCCTTCGGGACAAGTTTCAGCGAGAATGTCGGCGCTTTTTCAAATTTGTTTGGATATTTACTTTCTTATATTATCTTTGCGCTCCTTAAAACCGATAAAGGAGGTATATTTTACTATGTTGATTATTGATTCAAAAGATTGCGAAAATATAGACAAGGCGCTCAAGAAGTACAAAAAGAAGTTTGAAAAAGCGAAGATTTTGTTACAGTTGAGAGGACGGCAGTCGTTCACTAAGCCTTCGATTAAACGTCGTGGGGAAGTGCTGAAAGCGATCTACAAGCAGAACATAGCCATCGGAAAGATAGAGCCGAAGTAGGACAGTTTTCATAAATAAGTTTTGAACGGGTAGCTGTAAAGTGTATAACTTTACGGCTACCTTTTTTTATGTTGGATTTGCAGCACATTCCGGAAGTACAGTCGTTTGTTGAGTATCTCCATTTTGAAAAGCGGTATTCGCCACATACCGTAACTGCCTACAAAAAGGACCTGGAACAGTTTATTATTTTCCTGAAAGAAATGGAGTACCCCATCCATCCGTTACAGTCCATCTCAACCGCCCATATTCGTTCCTGGCTGGCTGATCTTTTAGAAGCAAAATGCACCGGAAAAACAGTAAACCGTAAAATATCTACATTAAAGGCGTTCTTTAAATATCTATTACGAACAGGTTTGCTTCAATCTTCCCCAATGGCTGCAATTGTTTCTCCAAAAATAGCAAAGCGATTGCCTGTTTTTGTGGAGCAAAAGCATACAGAAACGCTGTTTAACCATGTTGATTTTGGGGAGGGATGGGAGGGGTACACTGCACGATTAATCATGGATCTGCTTTATACTACCGGAATGCGGGTGAGTGAGTTGATAAACCTTACAGAAGGGCAGGCCGATATCCGGCAATTGCGCATAAAAGTACTGGGCAAAGGGAATAAGGAAAGGATGATTCCGATTGATGCGAAAGTTGCTGCCAATATAGAAACCTATATGCTGGAGAAACGCAGGGTGCTTACCTCGTTTGATGCCGGTTTCCTTTTGGTGAATGTAAAGGGAAAAAAATTATATCCGAAATACGTTTACCTTGTCGTAAAGAAATACCTGGCATTGGTAACCACCGTGCAAAAGAAAAGTCCGCATGTGTTAAGGCATACTTTTGCTACGCACCTTACTAATCATGGTGCTGATTTGAATGCCGTAAAGGCATTGCTCGGTCACTCGAGTCTGGCTGCTACCCAAATCTACACACATAACACCATCGAAAAGCTGAAAGACGTGTATCAAAAAGCCCATCCGAAGGCAGGCTAAATAAGCAAACTCAAAGAAAAATCGGGGCATTTCTGCAATAAAAAATTATTTGAAATCTTATCTATAATAACCTAACTTGGGGGGTGTTGCAGCTATTTTGTTACAACGTGAGTTCTTTCTTTAGTTATTCTTAATTGTTCACAGAAATTAAATTGGATTATCATGAATGTAAACATTCAAACGGTGCATTTTGATGCCGCATCAAATTTGCTTGAGCATGTTAACAAAAAGATTAAAAAACTGAACAATTTCCACGACAGGATTACCGCAATTGAGGTTTACCTGAAACTGGATAATGTATCGCACCAGATCAAAGACAAGATTGCAGAAATAAAGGTGAAGGTGCCGCGATACGCTTTTTTCTCCAAGGAATCGTCCAAGTCTTTTGAAGAGTCGTTTGACGCTGCTTTGGATTCCATCATAGAGCAGATAAAACGGAAGAAAGAAAAACAAATGCAAGCTGCTTAAAGAAAGGGCCTCTTAATGAGGCCTTTTTTATTTCACCCTTCTGTACAACTTTCGCTGCATCCATTACAATTGCATTTCAATATTCTAAAAAATAATCTTCATAAATTTTTGCATTTGAAGATTTCCATTACCTTTGCCTTCCCAAAAAATAAGGTGGTAACACGTTTGAGGGTAAAGTTCTTTACAGGATTGAATTTCAATTAAAATGCCAGTGTAGCTCAGTTGGCCAGAGCAGCTGATTTGTAATCAGCGGGTCGGGGGTTCGAATCCCTCCACTGGCTCCGTGCTTTACTGATTTTGCCGACTATGAAACGGAAAGGCTTAGCCTTTATCGCTACAATATAAGGTACTGCTTTTAGGGAGCAGTCATTAATTAGGGGCAAGTAGCCACGTGGCCAACGGCAACAGACTGTAAATCTGTCCTCTTCGGAGTTCGGTGGTTCGAATCCATCCTTGCCCACAGAATAATTTGGTAATGTGTTGATTGGAAAGCGGCACATTTCATACTTGAGTTCTTTATTTCGATATAATTTTTGAAAATCGGTAGTTGTTTGCATTTTCAAATGGACCCATTTTCAGATTTTTAAGTTTTTATGCGGGAGTAGCTCATTTGGTAGAGCGATAGCCTTCCAAGCTATAGGTGGCCGGTTCGAGCCCGGTCTCCCGCTCAGTTCAAACGA
>JADZFY010000022.1 GCA_020854215.1 Chitinophagaceae bacterium
GGGTTGTAAGTAATTTTCATTGCTTTAGTTCTTGCGATTACGATTTCAATACTGATGAATGCAAAAATAGCTAAGTCCCCCGATATGGACGAGAATTATCAATTTGGAATTGCGGTTTCCCATATTATGACTACCACGGTATGACCCATCCTGCGTTGGGCACCAACCGTTGATCTCGTACGTCGGATGTTGATCACATTGCCGTCACTATTTCAATAATGCATTAAGGGAATAGCTTTTCCCGGCGTCAGTACGCAGATTTATTTCTCTGTCGGTATATTTCAACCGACAGTTTCCCCCGGTTTTTGAAAATACAGAGGCTGTCGTCAATTTCCCATCCTTCCATTTCATACTGAGTTCGAAAGCCCCTCGTGCCACTAAGCCCTTCACTTCACCCACCTTCCACGAAGCGGGCAAAGCAGGTAGCAGCTCAATAAAGTCTTCGTGGCTTTGAAGTAACATTTCTGCGATTCCTGCTGTTGCGCCAAAATTGCCATCAATCTGAAATGGCGGATGTGCACAAAACAAATTACTGTACGTTCCACCACTGTTGGTCATCTCCACTCCACTGGAATGCACAGGATTTAAAAGCCGGTTAAGTAACTTCAACGCATGATCTCCGTCATGCAGCCTTGCCCAAAAACTTATTTTCATAGCAAGCGACCAGCCTGTTCCGCCGTCGCCCCTAAGTTCAAGCGATTTGCGGGCAGCCTGGGCTAACGCCGGTGTTTTGTAATACGAAATCTGATTACCCGGGTACAAAGCGAACAGGTGCGACACGTGCCGGTGTTGTGGTTCCGCTTCTTTGAATTCCTGCGCCCATTCCATCAACCTGCCGTCCGATCCAATGGCAGGCACCGGTATTTGCTGAATGGCCAACTTTATCCTGTCCATCATTTCATTCTCTGCCCCTAAAATATTTGCAGCCTGAATGGTATTGTTCATTAAATTATAAATCACCTGGTGGTCGTGGGAAGGCCCCATGCTGATGCTGGCACGACTACCATCCGGTGCGATAAAAACATTTTCAGGGGAAGCTGCCGGACCCGACACTAACTTTCCGGTTGCGGGATCCTTCACCAGCCAGTCGAGATAAAACGCCGATGCAGACTGCAGAACAGGTAGTACCCGCTTAAGATACGCAGTATCTTTTGTAAACGCATAATGCATCCATAAATGCTGGCAGAGCCAGGCGCTGGCCCCCACATGAAGTCCCCAACTCGGATGCTCCCCCGGCGCCGTAAATCCCCAAACATTGGTAATTGGATGCATCACCCATCCTCCCGCGTGATAATGTACCTTAGCCGTTTTACTGCCGGGTGTTTCCAGAGAAGCGATGAGATCTGTTAACTGAAGGTGCGTTTCGGAAAGA
Source organism: Chitinophagaceae bacterium (assembly GCA_020854215.1). Classification (GTDB taxonomy): domain Bacteria; phylum Bacteroidota; class Bacteroidia; order Chitinophagales; family Chitinophagaceae; genus Agriterribacter. Next base: position 1,373 of record JADZFY010000022.1, read on the forward strand.
TTTGTGACTTCAGCGGGCCAGTAATTCATCTGCACATTTACATCGGTATGATAATCGCAGTTCCAGGGTGTTTGAATTTTATTTGCCCACATACCCTGTAAATTGGCAGGCAAACTGCCCTGACGGGATGACGACAGTAAAAGATACCTGCCATACTGAAAATACAAGGCATATAAGTCCTGGCCGCTATGTGTGTCTTTATTTCTTAACAGCAATTCATCCGTAGGCAATGACGATGCGGGTACATTACCTAAGTGAAACGAAACCCTTTTCATATAAGCGGAAAAGTCTGCAACATGCTCCCTGCGAAGCACAGAAAAAGGGGTGGTCACCGCCTTTGTGGTGAGCTGATCCAATTCCTCTTCGTAGCGAGCGTTAATATAGTCGGGATAGTGTAAACGGTAATCAGTACCCGAAGCAATGATCAGCGTTACTTCTGTTGCCTTTTTAATATGAAGTTGATTGCCGGAAGTGTTCAACGTACCCCCTTTCAATACCGGCGTTACTATCACTTTATACTTCATACCATTTCCACCGGCGCCGTTGTTCAATATGCCGGTCATTTGCAGAGCGCCCTGCCGAGTAACTGTGCTATATTTTTCCGGGCGATCCATACCCAGCGAAAACGAAAGCGTATTGGCTTTTGAAGCAGACAAATGAACGACCAGTACCTTTGCCGGGAAGCTGGCAAAAATCTCTCTGTGGTACTGAATTCCATCCTGTTCGTATTTTACGGAAGCGATTCCGTTGATCAGATCCAGATCGCGGTAATAATTCCTGTAGGGCGATGTCTTTTCAAAATCTATCCACAAGTCACCGAGCGTTTGATAACAGCCAAAAGGCACTGTAGATCCATTACCATTTCCCGATCCTGCGCCTTTGCACACCTGAGTCTTATTGGTAAGTGCAGTAGCTTCCTTATACTTGCCCGCAAACAATAAATTTCGGATTTCCTGTAACGACGCAAACGCATCGGGATTGTCGTTATCTGCCACACTGCCACTCCATAAAGTCTTGTCGTTTAACTGGAGTCTTTCTTTGTTCACATCGCCAAAAACCATTGCCCCGATAAAACCATTACCCACAGGGAGCGCCTTCAGCCATTCTTCATCATTCTTCCAGCCATCGTCCACGTCTTTAACTGCAGCGTTAGCGGGTGATTTATACCACAGTTTAGGATGCTGCGGTTGTGCGGCTGCGATGGCGCTGCACAATATCAAAGCAATCAATAAAACCGACTTATTCATGGTTCAATCTATTTGTTTAACCGGTCAAATATAAACCAACATGTTCGAATGATATACGGCATTCCTATCCAATAATATCCCTGCATCGTTTGCAAAAAATGAAAAAAATAATTATACAAACATTTGGAATCCTCTAAGTCATCACTATCTTTACAGTGTACTATATCATTAGTACACTAAATCACCGTATATGGTTTCAGTTCAAAATCTTCACTTCGCTTACGGCAGGAATACGCTATTCGCGGGTTTGGACCTTCAGTTGCAACCGGGGTTCATTTACGGCTTGCTTGGTAAAAACGGTACCGGAAAGTCTACTCTTTTGCGCAATATTGCGGGAACGCTTTTCCCCGATAAGGGAAGTATAACCGTGGGTAACGAAATCCCCGGTAAAAGAAAGCCTTCGTTTTTGCAGGATGTTTTCATGGTTGCAGAGGAGTTCTTTCTTCCGGATATTACACCGGAAAGGCTGGCATATTCCAATGCCCCGTTCTACCACAAATTTAATAACGAACAGTTTAACCGTTACCTCAGCGAATTTGAAATACCGGTTAAGCATACTATCCAGCGCATGAGCTATGGACAAAAGAAAAAAACACTCATCAGTTTTGCCTTAGCCTGTAATACTGCGTTACTGCTGATGGATGAACCCACTAATGGTCTGGACATCATTAGCAAGAGTCAGTTTCGAAAGGTAATTGCGGGTGCACTCGGTGAAAACAAATGTTTCATCATTGCCACGCACCAGGTCAAAGACCTGGAAAACCTTATTGATCGAATTACCGTTATTGATGAAGGAAAAATTTTGTTCGATCAGACAATTGAACAAATCACCCGCAAACTAACCTTCAAGATTTCATTCGACACAGCGGAAATCCATCAGGCGCTTTACAGCGAACCGTCGTTAAAGGGCGATGCAATTGTAACGCACAACACCACAAATGACGATAGCCGTCTCGACCTTGAAATGCTTTACAAAGCCATTATACTAAACCAGGATAAAGTTCAATCTGCTTTCAACTGACAAAGACGTTAATATGAATAATTCATTTAGTTTCTCAAGGCTCAGGCTTCTCATTAAAAAACAATGGTTCGACCATGCGAGGTTGTACAGCTTATCGGTGTTGGCACTAATTGGTTTACTCGCTGTTATTTTCATTTTTTGGGCTATTGCAAATGAACACCATTACAATGCAGATGACACCTATGTAATTTTCTTCATCCTTCTCTTTGGTTCAGGAACAATATTTGCCAGCCATACGTTTGGCGAATTGAGCGACAAAGCAAAGGGCACGTATTGGCTCAGCATTCCCGCCACACATTTTGAAAAATTGCTGTGTGGCTTATTTTACTCACTGATCGTATTTCTCGCTGCTTACATGGCAAGTTTTTTCCTGGTACGTCAAATCACTCTTGCCATTATTCGCCTTAACCCCGTTAACATTATTGAGCCCGTTAACGAAATAAACAGAGTGGCAACAATCCTGTGTTACGCATTCGTTGCAGCGCAATCTTTATTCATTTTAGGATCGGTATATTTTGAGAAATATGCGTTTGTGAAAACAACGCTGTCGGCATTGTTCATCCTATTGTTTTTTATGCTTACAACCACAATTGTGGTAAAAAATATTATTCCAGACAATGGTGAAATGGAGAGCATAACCAGTTTTTCAATATATGGCGAGCCCGGGATGAAAATATACCGGTTAGCACCATGGATAGAAGATGGGATTATTGTATTAGCAAAATATATATGGGCGCCCGTTTTTTGGGTAGCAGCCTATTTCAGGCTTAAAGAAAAGGAAATATGATCGGGCACGTATTAAAAATGAGTAACCATGCAATTCAAAGATAGCCAGTCCATTTACCTGCAGATAGCAGACTACGCATGTGAAAAAATTCTTTTGGGAGAATGGAAGCCGAAAGAACGCATTCCGTCGGTGAGAGAGCTGGCAATTCAATTGGAAGTGAACCCCAATACCGTAATGCGCACATTTGAGTTTCTGCAGCAACAGTCCATCATTTATAACCAGCGCGGCATAGGCTATTTTGTAACCGCAAATGCAAAGGAACAAGCCCTGGCGTACCGTAAAATAGAATTTATGCAAAAAGACCTTCCCGGCGTATTCAGAAATATGTATCTACTCGGAATGACTACAGAGGAACTGAAACCCCGGTTTGAAAAATTCATTAAACAAAATTTTTCATAACACACTGCAACGATATGAAAACAAGCAATAAAATACTACTATCACTATTTGTTACTCCCTTTATTATAATGGCGTGTATATTTACTGCCTTATACGGGAAGTATAAGAACGGCGAATTTGTTACCCTTGAGCAAATTGAAGATGAAACCAGCAGAAGCTTAAATGTTGCTCCATTTTCCGCCATAAACCTGAGCGGATTGAAGCAAGGTTATGTTACTATAAAGCATGCTGATAATTATGCTGTACGCGTGGATATGATTCATAAAGATCAGCTTCAGGTTCAGTCGGGTAATGGCGTATTGACTTTGGTCAGTGGTAATTCGCATGACTACCTGCCGGTTACGGTTTATTGTCCCGGATTTGAGCACCTGTCATTAGATTCAGCAAATGCAACAATTGATAATATTACCCTTGCCAATGCCACCATAAACATTGGCATCGAAGGGCAGGTGGCTTTCAATGGATCAGCCGACAGTCTAACGGTAAATATTAAACGCAACGGCACGTTTACAATGGAAGATGCAGCAAATATTAAGCGCATCAACCTCCATCTTGCCAACGGTGCAAGATTTAACAACGAGCAGGGTATTGTACAGGAAATGGGAAGCCTGGAAATGAACGACAGTGCAATACTGAATGTTTCCGGCAAAATGATGCAAATGATTCAGGGAAAACGCCAACCCTAAAACCGGGAATACGCTATTATACAAAACAGACGCACACCCCGTTGCAGAGCTGATTGCGTTAACTGCATTGTGCGTGGTATTGCATCGAAAACTGCAATCCGAAAGGGTACTCAAACGCACACCAATCGAAATTGACCACGTATCCACGCCATCTTTCGTGCAAACATTCTCCTTCTTTTTTCAATACCCGCTTTCTGATGAAGGGATCTGCCATGACCTGGCTTCACAAAGCTGCTTTATCCCATTGCTGCCCGGCTTTTTTCTGCTTCTTGCTACGTATAAAATAAGGTGTATGGCTGTATAATTTCCTTCCCGGGTGCATTTAAAATTGTCGTCTCTTGCACAATTTTCCGGTCGGTGGGAACTCTATAGCCGTCAACATAAAGAAACCTAAGTGATCAAATACCCCGAATGGGGTTTAATTTGAATAGCCATTGGTGTAATCGGTGGAATATTCGCGACAATTTTAAATGTGTCCTCCTTCTCTCCCCTTCTGCTTATTACTTAATTTTGTCTTCTATGGCAATTCCATTGGCCGAACGATTACGACCTCAAACCCTGGATGAACTGGCGGGACAGGAACACCTTACGGGAACGGGCAGCATTTTACGCAAAGCCATTCAACAGGGAAAGATACCTTCCATGATTTTGTGGGGGCCGCCAGGCGTTGGCAAAACCACCATCGCTCACATCATCGCCCATACCCTCCAAATTCCTTTTTATACATTAAGTGCCATTAGCGCTGGGGTAAAAGACGTGAGAGAGGTAATTGAAAAAGCGAAACTGCAGTCCGGGAGCGTACTGTTCATTGACGAAATTCACCGTTTCAATAAAGGGCAACAGGATGCGCTGTTAGGCGCAGTGGAAAAAGGAACCATTACCCTGATCGGAGCCACCACTGAAAATCCTTCATTTGAAGTGAACAGCGCTTTACTAAGTCGCTGTTTGGTGTATGTGCTGAAACCATTAGATGAAGATGCCTTAAAGAACCTGCTTACGGTGGCTATTGAAAAGGATAAAGAGCTCAGTAAACGTCGCATCCGTCTAAAAGAAACGGGATCACTTTTGAATATATCCGGAGGTGATGCCAGAAAATTACTCAACCTGCTGGAAATTGTTACCGATTCAGTTCCGGGCAATGAAGTGGTGATTACGGATGCGCTGGTAATGGATATTGCACAGAAACGCGTTGCGCAATACGACAAGGGTGGCGACCAGCACTACGACATCATTTCGGCATTTATCAAATCAATACGGGGTAGTGACCCTAATGCGGCCGTTTACTGGTTAGCCCGGATGATTGAGGGAGGTGAAGATGTAAAGTTCATTGCACGGCGATTAGTGATACTGGCGAGCGAAGATATTGGCAATGCCAATCCTAATGCGCTCTTACTTGCCAATGCCACCTTTGATGCCGTAAATAAAATAGGTTATCCGGAATCCAGGATTATATTGTCGCAATGCGCCACTTATCTCGCTTCATCACCCAAAAGCAATGCAGCTTACCTTGCTATAGATGCAGCGTTGGCTGCGGTTAAACAATTCGGAGATTTGCCCGTTCCCCTGCATATACGCAACGCCCCCACCCAACTGATGAAAAACCTCAACTATGGAAACGGTTATCAATATGCGCACGATTACCAGCAAAATTTTTCGGAGCAGGAATACTTACCCACGGAAATACAAGGAACAGCATTTTATAATCCTGGGAAAAATGCAAGAGAAGATGAATTACGAAAATGGCTGAAAGGATTGTGGAAAGAAAAATATGGATATTGAAATTTGAGATTTGAGATTTCAAACTGGTCTTTCTTGTTTTTTGTGCTTTGTATTTTGTTACCATACATCAAATTAGTATGCAGTTGCAATGGACAGTTAAAAAATTTGATGAACTCACAGTGTATGAGCTATACAAAATTATGCAGTTGCGTATGGCAGTATTTATAGTGGAGCAACAGTGTGCTTTCCTCGATGCCGATGATAAGGATCAGAAAGCGTGGCACTTATGCGGGTGGAAAGGTGAAGAACTGCTGGCTTACACACGCCTTTTTGCTCCCGGTTTAATGTATCCGGAAGCATCTATAGGACGGGTAGTTGTTGCAGAAGCACAACGTAGCGGAGGACTCGGAAAATTATTGATGGAACGTTCTATACTGAATGTATATCAACTATTTGGACGCACCACGATCAAAATTGGCGCTCAGTTCTATCTCAAACACTTCTATGAAAGCCTTGGATTTATCCAGAAAAGTGATATCTACCTGGAAGACAATATTGAACATATTAAAATGATCCTTCCCTGAGGTATTTTTCGAATTCTTCAGCAAAGTAACTTCAGTAGCACAACATCGGGATACCCTTTTTGGGGTTATACTAATTTACTGCACAACCCGTTAATAAGTTCAGTCCAATACTTTTTGAAAGCATAAATCCGCTCTCATGATTAAATTACTACCCCACCTGGTTTTTCGTGTCTGCCTTATCGCGGTCGTTAGTCTTTTTTCTGCACAAACGAATGCACAATATATTTTTTTCGGAAAGCCGGTTTATGAAATCGGATTGAATGTGGGTCCGTCCAATCTTCTTGGCGACCTCGGAGGTAATTACGGAACAGGCAAAACCTTTATTAAAGACAATAATATTCAAATGACCAAACTGATGAAGGGTGCACATCTCACCATTCGTCCCAGTGAATTTTTTGGTATAACCCTGTCCGCAAATTTCCTTACACTTGAAGGCGCAGACAGCATTATTGCAGATAAAGGCGGCGCAGAAGTTGCCCGTAAGAACCGAAATCTCTCGGTACGCACTCCCGTTAAGGAACTCACGCTAACCGGTGAAATTTACCCGTTGGTGATACTTGAAGATGATGATAAAGATTTGTATCACAAGTTTCGCCCTTATGGAATATTAGGAGTAGGTGTATTTCACTATAATCCGCAGGGACAATACACTGCTCCCAATGGAACAACGCGATGGGTTGACCTGAAGCCCTTGCGCACCGAAGGACAGGGAATGCCTCAATATCCCAATAAAAAAGAATACAGCCTTACGCAAATCAATATTCCGTATGGGGTGGGTATTCGATACTATTTCTCCGACAGAATAAGTGCCGCATTTGAAATTGTGAATCGAAAAACCTTCACCGATTATATTGATGATATTGGAGATACATTTATTGCCGACAGCGATTTTGACAGCTATTTTGGAGCAGGATCTCAAACCGCCACTATTGCCAAACAAATGCATAATAAAGCAGAACAGGTAAGTCCGGGTGTGAGAATCCCCTCCTATAATGCCGGCAACAAACGCGGAACGCCAGACAGAAAAGACTCGTATTACTCGGCATCTGTTAAGTTAGCTTTTCGCCTGGGTGGTGGAAATGGAAATTCTGGAATCTTACGCTGCCCGATGGTATTTTAACGAACATATTAATCCTTATCCAAAAACCAAAATTTCAAAGTCATGAAAAAAACGATTACAACCAATATTGTTGCAATACGAATTACGCTTATAGCCATTTTGGTCATTTATACGTTTATTGCCAACGCATAAAGAGCGCTCGATCGCGCGCATTTAAAAATGTTAGATTTTGAGTCTGTAAGAAGTGACTGTTAAAAACATTCACTTCTTATTTTTTTGCCTCTGGTTTAACTTCAGACTACCTACCATTACCCCGCGTTACTTTACGAAACAACATCCCTTGTACCCAACCCTTATCTTTGCGAAAATTTCATCAATGAAAATAACCTCAAAGAAAGCCAGTGAATCATTAGTAGTGATGACGGAAC
>JADZFY010000023.1 GCA_020854215.1 Chitinophagaceae bacterium
GAAAGTGCCGCGGCTCGGAGAAAAGGCATTTGAACAATGTGCAGGTTTTTTACGTATCAAAGAAGGAGAGAATCCGTTAGACGGAAGCGCGGTGCATCCCGAAGCTTATACCCTGGTGAAACAAATGGCTGCCGATAGCCAGGTTGACGTAAAGCATTTAATTGGTAACGAAGACCTGGTTAAAAAAATAAACCCAAAATCGTATATCAGCGAACAGTTTGGTGTACACACCATTGAAGACATTCTGAAAGAGTTACAAAAGCCGGGTCTCGATCCGCGCAGCGAAGTACAACAGTTTGAATTTGCTGCCATATACAGTATAGAAGAAGTGCAAGTGGGCATGGTATTGCCAGGAATAGTTACCAATCTTACCCGCTTTGGCGCTTTTATTGATATTGGCGTAAAACAAGACGGACTGGTACATGTGTCGGAAATAGCGCATAAATATATTCAGGATCCCAATGAAGTATTAAAACTCAATGATAAGGTTACCGTTAAGGTGCTGGAGGTAGATCAGGTACGCAAGCGAATAGCGCTATCCATTAAACAAACACAGGAAGCCCCGCCGCGAAAAGAATTTCAAAAACGTAGTGCACGGTCATTTGAAAGCAGGGAGAAAGAGCCTGATTTGTCCAATGCTTCACTTACAGATGCATTAAGTGCATTGAAGAAGAAGTTTGGCAGATGAGTATTCTTCCATGGGCGTTTAACCACTTTTATCGCTTTTCACCGCCGCTCTTTTCACCGCCGTATTCTAATAATATGTCGCCGGGCCGGAAATCGAAAGCTTTGCAGATGGAAGCTAATGTGCTAAAACGAACTGCCTTTGCTTTTCCTGTCTTTAAAATAGAAAGGTTGAACAACGTCAAATCAACCCGTTCCGAGAGTTCATTGAGAGAAATTTTCCGTTTTGCCATCATCACATCCAGGTTTACAATAATTGGCATAGTCTATACAGTTAAATCGTTTTCGTTTTTTAGTTCCACTCCGTTTTTAAAAATAGAAGCAATCACAAAGATTATTGCTGCCATTGAAATATAAGCCTCGCTGCCTGTCCAAAACGGGTTTAAATCGTCAATAGCGTAACCCCGATGATGCAACGCATTAGCCGTTTACTGAGATGGTACATTTCACTCAGGTTTCATTTTTAATTCAAACGCGGAACAAATTCTGGTTTGTGAATGCTGAAAATAAAAAGAAATTTTTTTTTTTGATTTCTTTAGGTTTTTGAACCATGAATCAGGTTACAACTTTTCAATATTTCCCAATATCTTCCGCAATACCTGATGAAAATCTTTCTTAGCCGGAGGGTCTCCCAAAAACATTTCATCTATTTCTGCATGATTGTATTTCAGCATTTCGTGGATGAGTTGTTTACTTTTTACGATGAAGTCTTTTTCATCCTCACATTCGTAGCTGAGCAAACCGAATTGGAGTGTCAGATCATGGTTGAATTTTTCAGCTTCAACCATGATCGCCCGGAAAGTCTTCTGTGATAAATCGTCTGTGTCTATTGGCATCAGTAATTTAAATTTTTATTTGATCTCCTAATAAAGTGTACCCCGCATCATCGTTTCAAAAAATACAGATTCTCATCCTCCGCCCCTATCAATAATCCCGTATTGTTACTGCCCCAGTTTGCTATATCGTGAGAAAGTTCTCCATACTGATCAATTACCTCCCCCAATTTGAATCTACCCAGAATCAATATCCTGGGCTGATTGTTAACATAGGAAATCTGCACTTTTTATACCGCATTTATGTTTAAGTTTTCAAAATCCTTGCATTTTTAGATAATTTTTTATACTCTTACAGTGACAGCAGATAAAGTTAACGCTGTAAGCTCCACATATCATCATGAAGAATTCTGTTCTTCCCTCCCTGTAAAAGTTTTAATGCCATATTTATAATCCTTCTCCATGAACAATGGTTTCATCTATAAAGAAACCGAAAAGCTATCTGTTGGAAAAATTTTTATCCGTACGCTGGCAAAGCCGCTCTCAGTCTCGCCCATCCTTTGTGACGATGTTTAAAATTTTACAGGAATGTCATGGTCAGCAGAGCACAAATAGCAGCCGAACAAAATTTGTATCTATCTTATCTGCCCCATGTGCGGAGGCAGTTTGGATCCCTGCCCGGGGTAGTACAAATAGGATTGGGCGCCAAAGAAAAAAAAGGGCAGCTTACCCATAAGTGGGCTTTCCGATTTTATGTTGAAGAAAAGAAAGCCAAAAATGCCATTCCCAAAGAGCAGCGAATTCCTCCTAAAATTTTTGGGGTTCAAACAGATGTTATCACCCATTTTGAAAAAGAATCACTGGTATGCGAAGCCGATGCTTTATCGGTTGATAATACCAGCTACCGCGACCAGGGCATACGCGGGGGTATTCCCATACGCAATGAATACTTCGACAATGATCAGCCTTCCGGCTATGGAACCCTGGGCGTGCTTGCCCGCAGAAAGGCAGACAATGTACTGGTAGGTTTAACCTGTGCACATGTAGTTAATGCAGCTTCTCAGGACTTAACCGCCATCAATGTGAAAATCGGTCAGCCCAAATACTGGATCACCTGTTGCTGCTGCCCACACGGATATATTGGTGATGTGGCTAAATCTACTTTCAACGCCGATCTCGACTGTGCCTTGATCGCCATTCACGATGATATAGAAGAAAAAGTAACCGCCAATAACACCGAAAACAAAATTGAAGGGCTGGCTGCAGATATTACCGGCGCAGCAGCTATGGTTTGCTTTGATACGGTAACCAAAAGAGGAAGGAGCACCGGAGTAACCACCGGCAAGGTAAGCGATATTGCTTATGGAACCAACCAGATGCTGATTGAAAGAACAGGAGATGGAGCAGACGGGCCCTTTGCCTGTCATGGAGATTCCGGCGCCGTGGTAGTAAATTCTTCCAACCAGGTAGTAGGACTTATTGTGGCAGCGGCGCGCAGTAATATGAAGCGTACCATCGTTACGCACATTAAGCCTGTTATGCAGGAATTAGGCATTACTATTGCCGGCACGGATGTGGCAACTATAGGAGAACCCCTGGGTGGAGGACCTTCGGGCTGCGAACTGCTGATATGGCCGGGAGGACAGTCCGATACAGCGCTTAATCCTGCTGAAACATTTGCCAGCACTGATTTTGCTTTTGCCGGAGCAGTGAATTGGGATGTATCCAAAGGCGGTGCAGGCGCCGTGATTGTGGAAACAGGAATGCAAACAGCCAACGGACTTGAATCTATTTCAGTTCGTTATGATAGTACTTCTCCTTCCAAAAACCCCACCGATACGGTGCAGGTACAGGCCATCAGCGGTGGAGAAACACGTACCAAATTCAGAACAGTATTCAGCTTTGCACCAAGAGTAATCAATACCTCCAACCCGCTTGATGCAGATAATACCAAACAGTTCAATATAAAAGGTGGTACTACCAATCTTGCCGGAGTACATACGCCCGCCGGTGCAGGCGACTGGTTTATGGCAAAGGCAGAAATTATTTTTGACATCACCCCACAGGGTATAGGCTGGAGCGGCGGCGGAGCTATAAGTTTTGTAACAGGAAACCCACCCGGAACGAAAGGAAACATTATTGCGCGGCGTGAAACAAAATTCACCAAAGGGGAACAGGCTAACGGTGCTGCCAACCGAACACATACCGACCAGGTTAATTTTATTTCTGCCGGAGACAGCACAGCAGACGACATGCAGGCGCCCACAGATGCAAAGCCCAATGCACTTTACCGCCTCGCCAATGAAGGCTTCGATCCTTCCAACCTGTTACAGGGCTATTTGCGGGCCGACTACCGCGATTATCTCGAATTTAATACAGGAACCGGCTGGGTACGTATTACAAACTATACGGAATGGTTTGCCAACCTTACCGGCAGCCTAAACGCAGCGCCACCGCCCGGAACAGGTGCGCCCAATAATATAGGTGCAGGTGCGAATGGGGAGAAGGTGCCGAATCAAAAACCAGCGCTTGTTCCTGTTGAGAGTTTTCGCGAGATTAAGCCAGGGGAAAACCTCCCACTCAGTGTAACCATTACCGATAGTGACAATGATACGGTAATTGTATCCTGGGTTCAAACCGATGGCCCTGCAGCCGTACTGAGTACCACAACAGGTAACTCTACTGTTTTCACCGCCCCAGCCGGAGATTTTCAATTCAAATTTTCTGCAACCGGAAAAGACAGTACCGAAACCCTGTCGCGAAATGCAGGTAACTTTCTGAGCGACCCGGTAGAGATTATTGTAAATGTAGTGGAGTGGAAAAATATTGGCGGTGGCGATCCAATAGCCGGAAGGAACATGACGGAAGTATTTGATGCGGCCAATTTTGGCATTGGTCCGGGAGCGCTTAACTGGGATGTAACTACCGGTGGAATTGCTGCTGTAATCATAGAAGCAAACGGTGCTGCCATTGCTCCTGCAGGAACGGTTAATGGAGCAACAACCATAAAAGTGCGCTACGATACGCAATCCGGTGATCTTACCAGAGCACAAACCGTAAAGATTCAGGCAACCCATACCGGCGCTGGTAAAACATGGTTTAAACGGAGAACAGTTTTCAGGATAACGGTTGCCGTACATGGGACAGACACGCATACGCACATCATACCAAGCACGTTGGTTGCTGCAGGTGGTGCTGGGCTCGATCATTTTTGTACGGCTCAAGGACAAAATGACACTATTCTTCAAGCTGTTATTGCACCTGTGCCCGCGCCTGCCAATATAACGTGGCAGGGAACAGGGGCTTTTGTTTTTGTTGTTCCTGGTGTTGGTGGCGACAGAGCAACCGGTAAAATCAGCAGTAATACAGTCACCGGTCAGGATATACCTTTCACGATTAGCATTGCCGGTGATGTTTGCTACAATGGTCGTTATTGGACTATATGGACATCTGTTGTGCAAACCATAACACCGCTACCTTCAGGCGATCCCGTAACGTATACGGCAACAACCAACGATTTTAGCAGAGCTATCAGGCACACGTATACCATACAACCTGCAACCATTATCTCTGCTGCTTTTGCAACTACAGATATCCCTGACCTTACAGGCGTTAACCAGGATATTGCCGGCAATCCGGTAAACCCTCCGGATGTAACAGCTGGAGATGTGAACGTAGCAAATAGTGCTGCAGGTCAACTTTCCGGTGGCGCAGATCATAAATGGGATGTTTCAAGACAAATAAGAAGAAATGCAGTTGATGTCGCAAATATCCCCGATACCGTTACTGCAGGTCCTTTTTTCTATACTTCATTTTTAAACTATCCTTCTGATCCGCTTGCAGGTAACGATGACCAGGGTACTGCGGATGAAGATAATGACCCTTACGTTGCAGGCTTGGTGCTAGTGGGTCAGATCAGTGCCGACGATACTCCCACGCGTCCTATTCTGCATACGGATGGCGATGTAGATGATACATTTGAAGTGAGAAATCATTTTCGGGAATTTGCACGGGTCTTGCTCGACACCAAATGGTATGCGATTTCAGGTTTTTCCACATGGCGGCTGCACTTTCGTGGTGTAAAAAGAAGTGAGGATACGGATGGAAAAGATTATGACAATGACGGGAGACAAGACAAAACTTTTTGGGTTGATAACGGAACTGTGATTGACACTACGAATAATGGTTTTTAAAAAAATATATTATGAGTGATCTGATGCAATATGTAAACAATGGAAATTTAGGGGCGGCCAAGACGGAGCTTGGTAAAATGCTTACGCAGCAAGCACCTGCAAAAGTCTGGAAGGATGCATTGGCGACCAATTCTGTTGAACTCGCATTCTTCGTTTTTAAAAAACTAAAGGCATCTCTTACTATAGATGACCTGTCAATGTTAATGGAGAGTCTCGAAAAAGATTTCGGTACCGTTATTCACGGAGAAGAAGTTACTGGTCTTCGTCGGTTAAAGAATGAAGTAAGTGAAACGATAGAGCAGTTAACCGGCGTTCCGCGTTCAACTGATTCAATGGGAAATGTTGCCAACTTAAAGACGTTTCTTGGAGAGGTGAAAAAAAAATCGGGACGGGATTAGCGGTATTAATTATAGATGTTCACTCCAAATAAAATGAATCGGCATCCCGGTGATTACTGTATATAAAAGAACAATTTATTCCATGCCACGCATCCGCAAAATAGAATATTTCGAAGACCAGCTCAAAGTATCTGAAGTGGGCAGAAAGGCATTGCAATTAGTGCGGCGGCATGGAGATGAAGTGATGTACCTCATTAATAAAAACCGGCCAACAATGGTTTGCTGGCAACGCCACCACGGGCCAAAATTTGTAAAATCTATTGTAGACAGCGGCTTTGAAGAGGATACACTATTTATTAAATCAATTGAGGGTGTGCCTTTGGAAACATTAATACTGTATATGGCCGAAGTATTGCAGGACTATGGTTCACCGGAACTAAAAATAGCTATCGGGCAATATGCACCATTGGTACTAAAGATGGCAAAAGAAACAAACTCCCTGCGGGAGATCATTGACCGCGTAAATAATATTCAAAACATGGAACACTATGCCTAAAGACACATATATACCCAGAGATGAAGTGGTTGACATCAACAATGAGTTCAACAAAGTGCGCAAGCAGGCAGAAGAGGAACTGATGAAGATACCCGGCGTGATGGCTGTTGGTGTTGGGCTGAAGGAAGTGAAGGGTGAACACCAACGCATCCCCTGTTTTAAAGTAACGGTGAAAGAGAAAAAAGCAAAAAAAGATATAAAAAAAACGGAGATCGTGCCTGCGGAAATATTTGGATTTAAGACAGATATAACCGAGCCAACCAATGGAGTCGCCATAGCCATTGACTCCAAAAATTACAGGCCATTAATAGGCGGCTCTCAAATTGAGGGAAGTGGTTCATCTTCAAGCAAAGGCACACTGGGTTGCTTTGCCACAAGAAATTCAGATAACAAAATAGTGATATTAAGTGCCTGGCATGTAATGGTGGGAAGTCCGGATAACATAGACGGCGACCGTGTAGGGCAACCCACACACAATGGATGTTGCAGTTGCTGTGCCAGTAATGAAATTGGTAAGGTTACAGACGGAAGATTCAGGACCGACAACCTTGATGCGGCTATCGCTTTGCTCGATGGGCAGGATAACGATACTGTACCTGAAATGCGTTTTCTTAATGAAATACTCGAAATCGGAGCCGTGGCAGGCAGTACGGATCCCTTACCTATGGAAACCGTATTCGTGAGAGGTCGTACAGGTGGCAAATTGATAAGGGGACAGATTACCCATGACAATGTACCCCATAGTACTCAATATGAATACTATAATAATATCATTGTAGGTCGTGTAGGACAATTTGAAATCACGCCAACCGGCGGAGATACTGATTATATAACAAAAGGAGATTCTGGTTCTGTATCTGTAAATGAACACAACCAGGTAGTATTGTTGAATTTCTCAACCGTAGCCTCCAATCACACAGGTTACGGCTCTAACATAAAAACAGTAGAAACCGCATTAGGCATCACTATTCTCGACAACAGTTTTCACAATGCCCTGGCCGGAAACGAAGGCGTGCTCCTTCATTCCAATAGTGGAGTAGTTGCACAGCCATCCTTATCCGAAAATCTCGCCGAACTGGAAACCGAATTACGCACATCCCGTGAAGGCATGCGTATACTGGAACTTTTTAAAGCGCATCGCACAGAGTTGTTAAACCTGGTAAGGCATAAGAGAGAAGTAATGGCGGCATGGAACCGTTACCAGGGGCCATCCTACCTGGCACATATCGCCAAAAATATCCGGCGTGAAGATAAACCCGTACCCGATAATATAAAAGGCATTACTATGCAAAGCCTGCTGTTAAAAATGGCAGCCGTGCTACAGCGTAACGGCAGCCCGGCGCTTTCGGCAGCCGTATCCGAAAACTACCTGGAAATTATGAATATCTTATCTGCAGGGCGCACCCATCACGAATGGAAAAACTACCTGCAGCAATTAGATCATATCACGTACGCATAACTGTTATATTATGGCCGAAAACGGAACAGGAACATTAGAAGCGATAGGCATTGAAATTGCCAAGGTCTTTCAGCCTTTACGGGAAAGAGTGGAAGCGGGTGAGATCATACTATTGCTCGCAGAACTGGGCATCGAATTTCCGGAAAGCCTTGCCAACGACGCGTCTTTTCAAACGGCCACCACCGGCGTAGCCGATAAGGTGAATCAAATGGCAACACTGGTGAAAGCGCTGATAGATGCCATTAAAGCAGAAGACTATACGCTCGCTTCCGAAAAATCCATCGCGCTAATACAACTCATTGCAGGTATCGCCGATGATATCCAAACTATAGCGGATGCTATTGATGCCAATAAACCATATACAGGCATAAGCAATACCGAATTAGAGGATTTTGTTGCCAACCTGGCCAAAAACCTGATTGATTATCTGGTGATCAGCTATCTGCAATCGGCTATTCCGCTTTTTGCCATTTTCCTTGAATTTTTTGGATTGATTGAGGAGACTGAAGAAAATGTGGGTTCAAACAATCCCTTTCTACCTCCTTATACCAAAAAGAATCTCCGTCTCGATCGCGTACCCACTTTCCTGGAAAGTCCGGCAAAACTGGCAAAAGAACTGTACGACTGGGGCGATACGGATTTTACCGGTGAGAAACTTTTCCGCATGCTGGAAAAATTATTCAACGCCATGGGGCTTCCGGCAGTGTTCGACAACAGTGGCGGACAGCCGGAGCTGGATGTGCTGATGGCAACTATTGAACCACGTACCAATCTCAACCCTAAAGGTATTGCCCTCACCATCCATGAAACCCTGGGAAGTTCCATCTCACAAACCATCACGCAGGATCAATGGACACTGGAAGTGGGCATGGAAGCTAATCTTGGGGTAGGCGCCGGCGTTACCATTCAACCTAATGGCAATATAGAATTAGAACCTCCGTCTGCTGCATCTACAACCATTGAAGGAAAAGCTTATGTAAAGTGGATTGCAAAGGATTCGGTAACTAATCTTCCTTTACTCCTTATTGGCGATCGCGATGAAAGCCGCCTCGAAGCAAAAGAAATTTCTGCATTACTGGAAATTGATTTTATTTGGAATGGATCAAAAGCAACCGGCACGGTAACCACAGAAGCGGAGGTTAAGGAAGGTAAACTCGTGATTAAACCTGGTAGCCCGGATGGTTTTTTGGCCAAGATATTGCCCCCGGAAGGATTTACTGTAGACTTTAATATACTTATTGGACTGAACAGTGAAAAAGGATTTTATTTTAATGGCAGCGGAACGCTCGAATTTAATATACCGGTTTCCATATCGCTCGGCCCCATTGAAATACAAAACTTAAAAGTAGGACTTACGCCCGGCAGTGATTTTAGAATAGACCTTGGCGCCGACATAAAAGCGTTGTTAGGTCCGTTTACCGCAGTAGTGCAGGGCATTGGTATGAACAACACGCTTTCTTTTCCTGAAAACAGGAAAGGTAACCTGGGGCCGGTTAATCTTGCTATTGGTTTCAAACCGCCAACGGGCATAGGATTGTCTCTCGACGCAGGTGTGGTGAAAGGCGGTGGTTTTCTGTTGCTCGACTTTGAGAAAGGAGAATATGCCGGCGCCATTGAATTGTATTTTGAAGGACTCTTTGGCTTCTCTGCCATTGGCATTATCAATACCCAATTTCCGGATGGTTCAGAAGGCTTCTCCTTATTGCTGCTCATTAATGTAACCTTTGACACTCCCATACCCTTGGGATTTAATTTTTACCTGAGTGGTATCGGCGGTCTGATTGGTCTCCATCGTACCATTAGTACTTCTGCACTGCAAAAGGGCGTGCAGGATGGGTCAGTGGAAAACATCATGTTTCCCGAGAATATTATCGCCAATATTACTAAAATCATCAGCGACCTGCAGGCCATCTTCCCCATCAAACAGGATCAGTTTGTACTGGGTATTATGGCAAGGATTACCTGGAACACGCCTGCCATACTTACCGTTGATGCAGGACTGGTGATTGAGTTTCCCAACCCGGTTACCATCGCTATTATCGGCGTAATCAGATGTGCATTGCCAACTCCGGATGATGCCATCATTGAACTGAATGTGGCCTTTACCGGTATCATTGATTTTGAAAACGAAATGCTTTCCTTTGATGCCTCCATCTTTGATTCACGCATCCTCACCATTACGCTGGAGGGAGATATGGCACTAAGGATAAGCTGGGGCAGTCAGCCCGATTTTCTGGTGTCAATTGGTGGATTCCATCCTACTTACACACCGCCCGCCCATCTGAACCTGCCGGTAATGAAGCGTATGACGGTAAATATTTTAAGCGGTAATCCCAGCCTCGTATTAACCACTTATTTTGCCGTTACCACCAACACGATACAGTTTGGGGCCGCGGCAGATTTTGTATATAAATTCTCAGAGTTCAAAGCCACCGCGCATCTTGGCTTTGATGTGCTGATTCAATTCTCACCCTTTTATTTCATTGCCGCCATCAGTGCACGGGCTGCCATCACTGCGGGCAGTACCGATATCTGCTCTATTGACCTTGAATTTACGCTCGAAGGTCCAACGCCCTGGCATGCTTACGGATACGGCTCCTTCAAGATTTGGTTTGTGAAAATTAAAGTGAAATTTGATGAAACCTGGGGAGAAACACGCACCAACAGTCTGCCATCAACTGCTGTATTGCCACTGCTGCTTGACGAACTGCAAAAGAGCAGCAACTGGAAAACTTCCGCCATTAGCGGACTGCCTGAATTGGTTACCCTGGCGGGATACCCGGCGCCGGAAAATGAAGTGTTTGTGAAACCCGACGGATCATTAGAAGTAGATCAGATGGTGGTACCGCTTAACCTTACCATGCAGAAATTTGGTAATTATATACCGGCTGATATTTCAAAGGTGATTATAAAGAGTATCAGTATCGGTGCTGAAACATTTACAGCAGGTGATTTAGCAATACTGCTTAATTCATTCGCTCCCGCTGCATATAAGGAAATGGAGGATGATGACAGGCTCACATCACCCTCATACGAAAATCAGCAGTCTGGTTCACGGCTGAGTATTACCGATGATTTGGTTTTTGACTATGGCATTAACCGGCTGGTACAATATGAAACCATCCTTTCTGATTTTGAAGAGCAGGAACTGGGATTGATCAGTGAAACACCGGGCTTCTTCAAACCATTTATTTCCGGTGGGGATGTAGGACGATGTGCGCTTTCCACCATTGTCAAAAACAATACCATAAAGGCGAGTACCACAGCATTTGTTTCGCAGGAGCCTTATGTGGTAGTTTCCAAAAACAACATGACGAATATTGATAGCGGAGGGATGGTTTTCGCTTCCAAATCCGAAGCCGATGAATACATGAAAACAGTGATTAAAACAGATCCTGCCCAAAAAGGAAAGATACAGTTAAGTCCGGCTTTTCAAATGGCATAACCAACAAAAAATTACAGTTATGAGTGGTGAACTGGCACATTACGCGTTTATCCCCTGGTTGAAAGAAGGCATCAATGCAAAGATTACAGAAGTTGATGCACAGGGAACGACTACCAATACAATGGCGAAAGAGCGTGCATCGCTCACTGTTAGTATAAATCTGGAGAGCACAGATGTAAATGATGGCAGCAGTTTTGAAACCGCAGTACCTAAAACCGTAAAGCTCCTAGGTCCGCCTGATGTACTGGCTATTTCCACCAGCGCCATTGTTCGCACCGAACCCAAAGCCAATGTAAACAACTTTGAATCTAACGGGTTGCCCTATATAGAATTTTACCAGGAAAGTTTTTTGTGGACCTATACGCCAGCCAGTGCCGGCAGCGCTGCAGCAAAGCTTGGTAAACTAACCCCCTGGGTTGCACTGATCTGTTTGAAAGATGAAGAATTTGAACTGAAGACAACCACCAACGGACGATCTGTGGTAACCATTGATTCCGGTAAAATCAATGATGTTTTTCATGATGAAAAACAACATTGGGCATGGGGGCATGTGCATCTAAGCACCGAACTTGTTGCTAATACACTGCCGGATAAAATCAACGAAGTACAATCAGAATTAGATGCCAACCCCGACAGCGGAGTATGCCGTTTGCTTTGCCCCCGGAAGCTGATTAAAGAAACCAGGTACACCGCATTCGTTATACCCTCTTATGAAACCGGAAGGCTATCTGCTCTCGCACTTTCATTCGCAGACGTTCCTGCCCAAAAAATGTCGTGGGGAAAAACAGAAGACTATGATGCCAAACCCCAGGGCTACGATTACCCGGTGTATTATATGTGGAGTTTTCAAACCGGTGCTAATGGTGATTTTGAATCGCTGGCAAGAATACTCAAAGCCGTTGTAATGGATCCGGAATTAGGTAAGCGCGATATGTATATTGCTGATGCCGGTTATGGCATTGAAACCACAACGCCCAACAGTGCTGTGCTGGGTTTGGAAGGGGCGCTGAAACCTCCCGATTTTGTGAGTGATGCCTGGCCCAACGGCGATCACGATAAAAACTACCGTCAGCATTTACGCAAACTACTCAACTTATCAGTTGACAACGAAAAAAGACAAACGGATAATCCGGCAGTAATCGCCGACAGCATGACGGAGAATCCGTTCTTCTCCGCAACGCTGGGTGATGACCCTATTGTAACACCAACGATATACGGACGCTGGCATGCTTTGATAGACAGGCTTAAAGCAGGCAACAATTACCCCTGGATAGATACGCTCAATCTTGACCCGCGTAATCGTGCAGCGGCAGGACTTGGCGTTACCATCGTTCAAAAAAACCAGGAAGATTATATGCGCCGCGCCTGGAAACAGGTAGAGCAGGTTAACAAAGCCAATGAAAAAATAAGACGGGCCGCTTTATCCAAAATGATCAGCAATGCCATATACAGAAAACACCTTCAGTTTGCATCAGAAGATCAAACCGTTCGTATGACAGCTCCCATGCATTCATTTGTGTTAAGTGAAGGTAAAACGGCATCAGCTGCCATCACCGGCAGCATTATACCCAATGCATCGCAGAGTGCTTCTTTCAAAAAAATAACCCGGCCTGGTAAAAAGAGTAATAAAAAAATGAATGCTGTTGCCAGCGTCGGCGCAAATCTTATACATAAACAGGTAACACAGCATTTCAATAATGAAATAATAAAAACTGCAGCAGACAAAACCGCTCCTTTGCTTTCAGTAAGTCTGGACACCATTACCTCAGCCATAACCACTTCTGTAACCAACTACCAGGCAAGTGATACGGCAATGGCACAGCAGGCACTCTTCGATACTTTTCTGGCACTCAGCGATTTCACGCACCTGGAAAGCAATGCAAATAAAAACGCTTTAAAATCAGCGATAGATGTCTATCCGGATTTAAGTGCCGCTGCAAAAAACCTTGCAAAGGATGCAATTAATGGTATCAGTTCTTCACAACCAGGCAATGCAAATTCGGCCAATACGGTAGTGATTGAGGAAACAGCATATAAAGCGATATTTGGCGATGAAATAACTGCAAAGACATACGAAGACCTCATTATATCCAGAAACAACGGTGGTGCGCCCGGGCAGCTCGGTCGTGCTACATTGTTACAGGATATTACCGCCTTTGGAGATTCTTTTGCCGGCTTCAATACCGATCTGGTGTCAACCATGTTAGCCATACCTAAGGCCCCGCCGTTACCCGAGCTTGGCAACTTTTCGGTCGGAATTAACACAATCCTCTCGCCTGTGCAATTAATTACTTCAAGGGTGCAGCGTACCGTGATTTTAAATGTATTCAATCCCACCACCAAAACCTACGAACAGAAGGAACTGGAGGATCTGAAACCAATAATGGCGTATCCGAAATTTGACGATCCGATGTTCAGTAACCTGCAGGCCTTATCGCAGGAATATATACTGCCTAATATTGATAAAGTTCCGGAGAACTCCATTACCCTGATGGAAACCAACCAGGTTTTTATTGAAGCTTTTATGGCAGGGCTAAACCATGAAATGTCGAAAGAATTATTGTGGCGGGAATATCCAACCGATCAACGGGGAACCTATTTCCGCCAGTTCTGGGATGTAGTGGATAATATACGCCAGGCGGATCCTGAAAAAAAATACGATATCACAAAAATGCACACCTGGGAAGGGGAACTGGGAGACCATTCTTCGCAGGAAAAAACGAGTCCGGATGACAGCCCTTACCTGGTGCTGCTGATACGGGGTGAATTACTAAAAAAATATCCTAACACGCAGGTATATGCACAGAAGGCAAAATTTACCGATCCTGCCCATCCCGCACCCCCAAGAACACTGGCAAACGCAAATAATGAAGCCAATATTCTGTTACCGGTATTTCTTGCCACGCTGGAGCCCGACATTTATCTCTTTGGATTTGACCTTGATAAAGAAGAAGCCAAAGGTGACAGTTCCGATGCATCAAAACCAGGATGGTTTTTTGTCTTGAGGGAAAGGCCGGGACAAATACGGTTTGGACTTGACGACTATACACCTACTGACCCTGATGATCCGCCGCTGCCAACGGGAGATCCAGCTAACTGGAATGATCTTTCCTGGGAACATCTTGTTGCGAACAAAGAGGCATTAAACAATTACCAGGCAGATGTTACCCATCCATTTGCAGCAGGCACCGGCAGTGAAAATACACCGTTGGCTGTATGGGGTAAAAACGCAGCCGACATGGCTTATATTCTTTACCAAAACCCGGTGCTCTTTGCACGTCATGCGCAGGAGATGTTGCCGGACTAATTGATCATTTATTAACGATTGGACGATGAGCGAACAAATAATTGCAACAACATTTACCGATCCCGCCATTAATGCTATCCGGGCACAGGTAGCCGCCAATGACGATCGTATTCCTTACCTGTTGCTGCCGGTAAAGATTGAAACAAGGTTCATGCGGGTTGACAGACCGGTAAAAAAGCCCAATCGTTTTGGAGAAGTATTGTCAGACCTCTCCAATCTGGAAACATACTCCTTATTTGATCCCACCAAACTACCCATTCACGAAGTGTCGGGCAGATACAAAAAGATTGCGGGGATGGCAGCATCTGTTTCTGCAAAATTGAGTGAAATGGAAACACTTGACGGCCCCTCAAAAGAAGCACTAACAAAAAAGATATCGGCTTTATTAAAACAAAACAAATTGCTGGGCACTTCGGCCGGCAAACTCAAAAATCTTGATAACTCCGAAATTATACAACTCCGAACATTCAGAAACTCCGCGGAAAGCAGCCTGAACACGGCATTATCAATAGTGCAAACCCTGCAACCGGAATTACCGGCAGGTGATACATTTCTTCATCCTTTACAAGCGATTGTTGATGCACTCACAATTCTTGCTTCTGCCAAAACTGCCGCCACTTCGCGCCTCGATAAACGGCAGGTGGTTGGCCTTATTGAAGCAAACCAGTCTTTAATTGCCGCCCGCATCAGAGATATGCAAAAGATCATTTCCAGCAACTATGCGGCCACGGCTGAGGAAATAAAACAATTGACTGTGTTGAGCCGGCAACTGCAACCGCTTGGGAAAAATTCGGTTGCCAATATCAAAAAACTACACTCAACATACCAGTCTGTCACATACACCGCAAAACAGGAATTGATTGCACAAAAACTAACCCTCCTGCAACAGGAAATTGACAAGCGGTTTAAACCCAAGCTGCAGATAATGCAGGAAATACATTCGGTAAATATTGGCACGCTGTTAACCACGGTAACCAATCTCCTCTCCGATGTACAAGCTTTCAACAAAGGCATCATAAAGCACTTCGGCGAAATTATTAGAATGAAAAAATTGGTTTTTCAACAACTGGAGAGGCTTATTACGGACAGCGGAAAAGTAATTGTGGGAACAGAAGATGAGTTGATCATATTAAAAAACAGATGGGATGCTACCGATAAAGCCCTCGCTAATTTTTGCCAAAAGCTTAGTACGATAACATTTGCTACGGATGGACAAAAAACTGAAATTGATAAAAGCATTGAAACCATTAATACAGTATTTCGCCATCAATTGTCAAATCTGAAATCAGGAAAAACCCCGGCGATAACCAGGCTTAATAACAGGAATCTCGATAAAGCAATAACAGCTTTCAATAAAAGCCTTGAAGCCATCAGCGAATTGAATGAGAAAATGAAAGCGGCAAAAACACCAACCTCTTCACTCACAAAAAGGGTCAGCCAGCTTCAGAACGATATTGAAGAATCGTTATCCTTCCTCAGGTTTCTTCCCAGACAAGCCCATGCCATATTGAATAAAGCAACGAAAGAGTTCACGGAGAATATAGATCGCCTGGAAAAATCAGCCTCTTCAAAAAATACAGGTTCAAAAAAAACGGATATAACCGCCGCTTCACATAAAATAAATGCATTACTCGAACGGTCTAAATCAACGGGGATAACTGCAGTAAAAAAAGGTAAACTTACTGAAACAGTTCCTCCATTGATACTGGCTACACCTACTGTTACCCGCGATGAACTGTGGGTGAGGATTTATCCGGATGATATTGCGGTGCATACCCATGAAGAGGCCCTGACACAGGCAGAAGTTGACAGCGGAAAAGCATACTGGACGGAAATATGGGCCGCCGGAGAAGACGCAGACCTTAAACTGGCAGCCTGGCGTTCCATCGTAGCCAGCTTTGGTACGCAGCGCGCTGCATGGATTATTAAATCATTAGAACCCAAATCAGAGATCAACAAAGCCCGTGACACACTGTTTGAAAATTCAAAAGTGCTGATGAAGGTCAACACCTCTCTTGAAGAACTATACAAAATACTCAATAAGCCGATGGACCCTGCTACCCTGTTCAGCACTCTTGGAGCGGCGTTTCCCTTGTTGCAGAATATTCTTGCCCTCATTAATAAAATCCGGCAGGATAATATAATCCTGCTCCAAAAAACCCAACAAAAACTGCTCAAGATTAAATCACTCCTGCTTCAATTTATAACTATTGCCGACAGGATAAAACAGGAACCGACAGGCATTGGCGAACAGATTATTCATATTCTTCAGGCATTCCTGAAAACTTTTAATGCCCTAACCCAAAAATTTCAAACCATTGACAAATTAAGTTCCAGAGACATCATCAGCAATACCGATACGAAGGATACATTTCCTGAAGTGGAGATAAAAGACTCCTCCTGGACCCAGGTGCCGCATTCCCGCGTAATGCCCGATAAGTTTGTGGTGATTACCATGCGGGATGGTATATGCCGTCACCTACAGGTTACCGAAACCATTCCTGCAAATATTCCGGTAGGTATTCATCCGTCTATGATGGACAATGGCGCTTTTGTGTATGATGAAGATAATAACCTGGTGGTGGATGATTCCATTAAATGGCTTACGGATTTTAAAGATGCAGAAGCCAAAGGGATGGCACTCCATATCACCTTAGAACAAGAAGACGTTACCAACGGCTTTGATAAGGTTTTTGTGCTGGGTGTTAAAAGTACCACAAGTGCTGAAACAAAAAAACTGATAGAAGACCTGATAGATAATCATCATTATATTCCGGAAGGCGCATCCTTCCTTCCCGTGGGCACCGCAACCAACAATACAGAGAGCGGAAGTTCGGGCTATCGAAAGATTGAAGAAGATGAAGCGCTCAGCTTTTCGGTAGAAAGAAACAGTGAGCTACCGTATACGCATACCCCTGATCCTGATTTCCCAACAGACAGCGAACGGTTGGCTGAATTACTGGGCATAAACAGTTTGGTTTTACGCAACCTCGACTATAGCAACCGCACCGAAATATCTGAGGCACTAACACTGAACAAAGCCCTGTTCCCAGGCACCATTGCCAATTATATGGAAGAGGGACTTGACGCATTATTTACAAGGGATAATATTCAAAGAACCAAATTATTTTTTAATAACTATGTGAGTGCAAGAGGATTTTTGCCTGCGTTGCGAACAGGTACGCAACCCTATGGCATACTGGCCACAACGGCTTTTTCACGGTTCAGCGTAACTGCTAATGATGCAGCATTACCGGTGCTCACCAAGGAAGATTTTGAGCATCCTTCCACCATTCAGGCTGATTTGCAAACACGCTATGATATCCGGCTAAAACAATTGCTGGCCCTCATAGATGCATTATGGACAGATATAAGAAACAGCAGGGTGGCTTATGCCGGTAATACCAACCCCGATGATCCGCAGGCACACTTTATGACCATGCTTGGTTTGGATGCGATATCTGAGGAGCATTTCTACCGGTACGGCGTGAACGTAGCTGCTAGGCAGGGTAATGAAGAACTGAATATTAATTTTGACAGCAATGATCCCTGGAGTCCTGCACAGGTTGCTGACAATTTCGGTAACCAGGTTTTTTCAGGCTATTACTTTCAGTCGGATAATTTTAACGATGAACAATTTCCTAATCCGGATCCCTCGCTACAGGCTATGAATATGTGGAACAGGATCAACAAACAATTCAGCGAGGCACGTGTATTTGCTATGCGGCACCTGCAGGATCAGTCGCAGGTACTTGGTGAAAAAATTGATAATACTGCGCTTTCAGACACGGTAGCTGTAGCTACTGATCCCAATGCCGGTACGCCGGAGGAACAATTAGAGGCGCGCAAACAATTGCCCTACTTTATAGACTGGCTGCTGGATCAAAACCCCTGGGATGTGCATGCCGAAAATAAATTTTCGGTGGTGGGAGATTCGGGTTTAACAGAGGGCATGCCCTCAAAATCGCTGCTGTTTATGCTGTTGCGCCATTCCGTGCTGTCGGCTTATGCAGATACCATCCTTAAAATTTTGGAACTTGAAGGATTAACCGATCAGGTTACCATTAAAAAAATGGGTAGTACCGGTTACTATTACCAGCGTTTTGCAGCTAACTTCTCCTATGTTACCAAATGGACCTACCTGTTTAGTAAGATCAACAGACTTAACGGTGTGCTTGGGTTTAATATGGAGGAAACGAATAGCTTTTATGTGTACATGAATGGATTGGCAAATACACCAAATGGTTATCTCAACCGATATCTTTCTCCGGAAAGCACCAGCGTATTCAATAACTATGTTAATCATGCCCAACACCAGCCATTTGTAGATGAATTGAATGAAACCAAAAATGCTGTTAGAAAACTCAAAGACATTCCCACTGCAAGACTCGAGGTTTTACTTCGGGAACATATTGATCTTTGTACTTACCGGCTCGATGCATGGAAGCTGGGTATGGTAAACAAACGCCTGAAAGAAAACCGTGCAACGGCGCCCACAGGTATTTTCCTGGGCGCTTACGGCTGGGTAGAAAATCTGCGCAAAGGAGGAGAACGTACTCCAGCTAAAAATATTCCACCCGAACTCTGGCAAACCGGTGATGAGCCCGTATTTACCGATGCAGATAACCTGGGTTTTATTCATACCCCTTCGCTTAACCACGCCGTTACTGCTGCTATACTCCGTGCCGGATTTCATGCAAACAAAGCAACAGATGAAGTGGACAATTTACTTGCCGTAAATCTTTCATCCGAACGAATAAGAATGGCACTGAACCTGCTCAATGGTATCCGTAGCGGACAGGAAACAGGTGCATTGCTGGGATACCAGTTTGAAAGAGGATTGCATGAACGCTACCTCCACATTCCGCTGGAACTGGATCAATATATTTACGATTTCCGGGATGAATTTCCATTGTCTCTGCCCGTAGATGCAACCGTAGATAGCGGTGAAGTGAACATGACGCAGGTGGTGAATGGATTAGAACTGCTGGAAGCAGCGCAGGAATTTATCGAAACAAAAGGAGGTCCGCCAAATGCCGGAGACAGTCTCTACCAAAGTTTGAAACAGTTTGAAACAGCCTGGTGGAACTCGTTGGGCAATACCAACCTTAACAATGCCAATGCAGCTAAAAAAGATGCGATGCTCAAAGAAATTGACCGCATGGCAGATGCCTTTGATGCCCTTGGCGATTTATGTGTTTCAGAAAGTATATACCAGGTTAGCAAGGGCAACTATATACGCTCTGCTTCCATCATGGATAAATTAGCCAAAGGTGATGTGCCATTTGATATTGAATTTGCAGACACGCCCAGAACGGGCACAATAGTAACACACAAAGTGGGACTGTTCCTTGAAAATATAGAAGGTATTGATCAGCCACTTGCAGAAGGAGAAGTTCCGCTGGCCGGTGCTGCACTCACAGCGGCCATTACCGCAGCCGGTGCAAGACCGGCAGGATGGAATATTGGCTTCACAGCGGCTGCCCTGGCAGAACCCGTACTGAACAAATGGGCAGGTGGATTAATTGGGGATCCCTCCAAAATAAAATGTCTCGTAAGTTACACCATTGAAGACACAGTATCCCTTACCGTAACTTTGGCAGACCTGGAAGTGCACCCGCTTGATGTATTACGATTGTTTGGAACCGGTCCGCTTGATGGTGGCGCCGAACTCAATGCAAGGGTGGCAGCGCAGGCCAGAAAATCTATAGTCCTGCCGGCAGACTTTGTGGGTACTGCTGATGATATCATCATTAGCATACAGTACACTTTGAGAGATAGTGGCTGGGCTGAATCCGACTACTCTTTTTACGAAAAGGCAGGATATATTCAATCCATCAGGGAGATCATCACTAATAGCGCGCCATTGGCTGCTGATGATTTGCTGATACCCGGAGCAGAAGAAGTCCCGGAGGCAGAAGTGCGCAATCTGCAACCCGATGAATTGCACACCAGGATCAGTAACCTTTTTGCAAGATTGCAATTGGTATCCGACGCTTTCACTGAGTTTTTCGAAACGGATATCGCCCCGGAAGATGGACCGACTCACAGTTTTACCAATACAGAGATAGATGAACTTCGCCTGTTGCTTAATACAGCTTCGGGGTTTGCGATACCCGGCGCGGTACCCGACACGGTAGTAAGTTATAGCGATGCCATTGGCCTTGCGCTATTGAATGCGGCAGGCGGCGCGGCAAAATCAATAAGTGCCCGGCTGCAGCAATCAGCAAAAGATTTGGAAACAGGAGCCAATACAACCCTTTCTCCGGAAGCAAGAGTAAATGCGCTGAAAGAAGCTGCTAAAAAGCTATTGGGAAAAGTATTCATCGTACTTCCACATTTCAAAATAAGAAACATAGCAGAACTGCAAACGCAAAACAATTTGCCTGCCAATAAAGGACTATTAAGAGCCGCTCCAATTTTTGCAATGGAAGAATGGAGTCAAAGCACGGGAAGAGTGAGACAACGGCTATCAGTACTCGAAACAATTGAAATGTGGGCTGAAAATTTTGCTACTGAATTTCCTGCGAAAAAACCTTTCCAGTTTCCTTTCACTACAACAACAGATGGCACGGCAAGCGATCATTGGCTGGGTATTGAATTTCCGGAAGGATATCAACCGGTTGAAGATAAATTATCGCTGGTGCTGATGAATGCAGAAACAGCGTTGGATGCAGCAGAAGGAAGCAACACCTGCGGATTGTTGATTGATGAATGGGTGGAAATCATTCCGAACAATGCAGAGAAAACCGGCATTACCTTTAACTACGATCAGCCGGATGCCAAAGCTCCCAATAGCCTGTTGCTCGCCGTTACTCCAAAACAAACCGGAAAATGGAGTTGGGACGACCTGGCAGAAACACTCCATGATACTCTGGAACTGGCAAAGAACCGCGCGGTAGAGCCCGAGCATCTTGAAGACTCCGTATTCGGACAGATTTTACCTGCATTGCTAACCGAAGTTGTGCCCCCGCAACTCCTGCCCGGTGATGCAGATAATAGTGGCGATGCGCAAAACAATCCTTTAGGATTACAGGTTGTAACTGATATAGGAGTAGTGAACGATACGTTTGTACCTGAAGAACCTTAATACATTTGTTAAACACAGTATAAACAAAACATTATCATGGCAACTTCTCATTTAGACTATGAAACCTGCGAACCGTTTCGCTCATGGAACAGGCTGGAGTCGCGACCGAGAAGATCTGAGTTCGACGAAGTATTGAAAGCCTCCATTCATGATCCTTTATGGATGCTTACGCGTCAGTGGCAATTCGGGGAGTTCCAGGGAGAAGATACTGCCTCGGCTGTATTTGCAAAAATCATGATGGAAACTACCCGGGTGAATAAATTCCAACACCGGGATGGAACCATCAGCAACTATGACGAATCGGTGCCATTGGAAACTTTTGTAGAACGTATGCCGGTATTATATGATCTTCGTTTTCGTGCAAGGGCGGGCCAACACTGGTTAAAGTTTTTAAAGAATAAATCACTCATTTATATACCGACTACTCCCGGCGATAACTACGACCATACCCTTCTACAAAAAGTATTTGCATCTTTATTTACCCTTGAACTTCCTGTGATTGATCATGACAACGACAACACAGCACTTCAGGTAGCAAAAGCACGCCTGCTTTCTAATAAACTGGCGCATCAGGCTATAAGTGGGCTTGGCGGTAGAACACCCGATGGCGTGGCATGGTATGAAGCGCTGAAAAAAACAGGCAACCCGGTTTCACTTCCTGCAGCGCTAACAGGCCGCCCGGAATGGAAGACAGCGTTTACAACATTTGCAACTGAAGCAGCCAACGAATTTATCACCTGGTTTGAAAAATCACATGAACATCCCGCCAATACAAATGATTCCTGGTCGCCTTCTAATCTTGAATATAGCTTCGGATGCAGCATGCCTAATAAAGGCGGTGCAGACAACAGTGTGCTTGAAGCAAAAGCGTATTATTCGGGTACGCTTGACTGGTATGATTTTAACCTAAACCTGGATACTGATGGTACAGGGCTTTCTAAAAAAGATGCAGCAGCAGAAGCGGCGCTGGTAAAAACAGAAATTCTTACGGTAATTCCATCAGAGGCACGCTTTGGAGGAATGCCCAACAGCAGGTGGTGGGAATTTGAAGACGGCAGTACTGACCTGGGAAATATTACCGCAGAAACTACCAATATTGCCAAAATACTTCTTGCACAATTTGCCTTAATGTATAGCAACGACTGGTTTGTGGTTCCATACAGCGTTGCTGCAGGGGCGGTATCAGAAGTGAAAGGGATATTAGTAACCGACAATTTTGGTGAGAGAACATGGGTAGAACCCGCAGGGCAGGGAGATGCCAATGACTGGACAGGGTGGACGATGTTCAACTTCACCAAAACCAGCGCCAGCGAAGACAAAACCGGAAAAACAGATCCGCGGATATATATACCCCCGGTGATGAGTAAAGTACAGGAAAGTAAACCGTTGGAATCTGTTGAAATCATACGTGATGAAATGGCCAATATGGTTTGGGGCGTAGAAGCGATTATACCGGATTTGATGGGCGGCGGACAAGATGGTAATGCTGCCGCACAGGAGCTAAGCAATTACTTGAAAAAGCTTGAACGTGATGACCTGATTACACCTGTACCTATTCCCGAAGGTGTAAAGCTGAGCTATAGGCTCGGTAACACAGTACCTGAAAACTGGATTCCATTTCTGCCCACACATCTGCCTGGCCAAAACAGGGCCATACAGTTGCAGCGGGCTTCTATGCCGCGGTGGTTCAACAAAGCGTTCTCGCAGGTAAGACCCAGAACAGCCATCCTCAGAGAAGGTATGAATAGCAACGAAGCTGCAGCAGTACAGTTATATGTTAATCCAGCAGACGAAATACAAAACAGCCCCTATTATATTTTCGATGAGGAAGCGCCACGCAAAGGGATAGTTGTTGAAGCCTCATGGCAGCGTACCCGTTGGTATAATGGCAAAACGATAGTTTGGTATGGACGAAGAAAAAAGACGTCCCGTGGAGAAGGTGCAAGTGGCCTGGTATTCGATGAAGTTATTTATGTTGACTATGCAGGGCAGGAAGCATTAGTTCCGGCAGACTGAGTAAAAAATTTATGAAAATATCAAAGAAAAACTATTGACAAAACGAGTAGGAATTTGTAATTTGTAAGAGTGGCATTTAAAGTTGGATTGATGCAAAAA
The DNA here is from genome assembly GCA_020854215.1 of Chitinophagaceae bacterium. GTDB lineage: Bacteria > Bacteroidota > Bacteroidia > Chitinophagales > Chitinophagaceae > Agriterribacter. Next base: position 23,961 of record JADZFY010000023.1, read on the forward strand.
ACTTATTCAATTTTATAATTCAAACAAAAAGAACACATCAGAATTTTTAAACCCAATAAGGTCAAGATAGTATTATTGCAACAAGCAGTAATGCGGTTTGTAGATTGCTGAAAAAGCCTGGACTTTTAATCCAAGAATGCTCCGAAGCGGGTGTTGATTTACTTTCTTTTCAATGAGTTCCCTGCGGAAATACTGCAGGGTTCTTTTTTGAGAATATTTTCTCGCGGCAAGCGCAGTGGAGCAGTGGAACCGCGGGCATCATGTATTCTTCGTTGCGGGCACTGCCCTTTGCCTGCACCGCGTGAAATAGCTGTTAACATTGCGAACTCTCGTTAATTATCTTTTCGAGTTGAAGCACTTTTGAATAC
>JADZFY010000024.1 GCA_020854215.1 Chitinophagaceae bacterium
AGGGGAACCACGTTTGGGTATCAGGATCTTGTGGTGGATTATCGCAATATCCCCTGGATGCAGGCTCACGGTGTTCCCGTTGTAATGGATTGCACCCATTCGCTGCAGCAGCCCAATCAAACAACAGGGATTACCGGGGGCAATCCACAACTCATTGGTACCATCGCCAAAGCGGCTATCGCAACAGGCGCCGATGGATTATTTATCGAAACACATCCCAACCCGGCGGTAGCTAAGAGCGATGGAGCCAATATGCTGCAACTGGATTTGCTGGAACCACTTCTGCAGCAACTGTTGAAAATAAGAGCGGCACTGTAAAGTATAAAACTTAATGATCAATGGAATCTCGCAATCTGCAACCCGTCCTCACTGGTCTTCCGGTTTCTTGCAGCAGGTAGGTAATTCCTTATAAGAATCTTCATTGGCTTTGATTTCACCCGCATCATAACCTGCATTAGCAATACCGGTTTTGACATTCTCCACATTCGTTCTGTCGGGCAGATAGGTTACTGTCGTTTCTTTGCGCTTATAATTCACCACCACCTTTGTGATCCCGTCCTCACGTTTCATGTAATTTTCGATGCGCTTTTTACACTGTTCGCACTGTACGGTTGGCGTGGCAATTTTTACGGTTACGGGTTTCTTTTGCTGTGCTAAAGCAGACCAACTTGTACCGCCAATAAACAATATCAGGAATAGTATTTTTTTCATTGTTACAGGTTTTCTCTTTGAGATATGATTATTGTGTAAATAAACGGGGGAAAAGATACCGTATTTTAAGGAAAGGAATTGTTAAGACTTCGACCATAGTCCATTTCCCTGCTTAAACAATTGTCTGCTGATAAGTAGGCTTCTTTTATTGCTTTCTCCAGTTTGCCGGGTCTTTTCTCCAGTCCAGCAACGTGCTTTCATCATCTGCATTCACTATTCCCTTTTCCAAAGCAAGCGTTATCAGGGTGGGATAATTGGTGAGCGATTTGAGGGTTACGCCCGCTTCATCAAATGCACGTGAGGCTACGTCAAAACCATATGTGAAAATGGAAACCATTCCTTCCACTATCAATCCCTGTGCCCGGAGCACTTCACAAACCTGCAGGCTGCTTTTGCCTGTGGAGATCAGATCTTCTATTACCACCACAGATTGACCCGGTTCAAAGAATCCTTCTATTTGGTTTCCCAGTCCGTGTTCCTTGGGTTTGGGACGAACATAAATATAGGGCAGCTTTAACTGGTCGGCAGCCATGGCGCCCCAGGCAATGCCAGCGGTAGCCACTCCTGCAAGCATACCGGCAGCAGGAAATTTTTCGAATATCACATTGCAAAGTTCAGACTTCACGAAATCGCGGATATAGGGGAATGATAAGGTTTTGCGATTGTCGCAATAAATCGGACTTTTCCAGCCGGAAGCCCAGGTAAACGGCTGTTGCGTATTCAGGCGGATAGCATTAATTTGTAAAAGTTTTTCGGCTACTGCTTTTTCATTTGTCATGGCGCGAAAATAAAAAAAATGAATGGTATGGTTCTAAAAATATACTTTGGAGATAAGCCCGTTTTTATTTGTGATGAAATTTCGCCAACTATTGAAAAATATCGGCACCACCCCGATACTGTTTTTATTGATGAAATGACTAACCCCGCCATCAATGCTTTATTACACGAGATAGCAAAGCCGGGCTTTCATGCCGGTATTTTATTTACGGACGATGTTGCCCGAACAAAAAAAATGTTCTGGAAGCATTTTACCGTTATCCAGGCTGCCGGTGGAATGATCACCAACGAAAAAGGCGAAATACTGATGATTTTCAGAAGAGGGAAATGGGATTTGCCAAAGGGTAAATTGGATAAAGGAGAAACCCTCGAAGCCTGTGCGGTAAGAGAAGTGCAGGAAGAAACGGGACTGACAAGCGTACAGCTAAAAAATTTTTTACTCACCACCTACCATACTTACAATGAGTTCGGGAGGCATATATTAAAAGAGTCCTATTGGTATCGTATGGAAGCGGAGTCGTCTCAAGTATTAAAACCACAGACAGAAGAAGACATTCATCAGATAGACTGGGTTAACGCTTCCGGCGTAACTGAAAAGCTTTCAAATACATTCCCTTCCATCCGGGATGTAATGGAGTGTGGCTATCTGAATAGTCATTGACAGAAAATAAAGATAGCTTGCCGTGTCAATCATATTGCAGGATGCACCCACGGGCTGCGATAGGGTCTTTGTAATAATCGCGTAGCTTCCTCGTCGCCCACGATTATTTTTTTTACCGGATCGTACACTAAAGGTCGTCCAAGTTTCATAGATAAATTGGCGATTATACAACCGGCTGTTGAGATATGACCTTCTTCAATGTCGGCTACGGGTTTGCTTTTATTGTCAATAGCTTTCAGGAAATCCAGCATGTGCAGTCTTGTAGCGGGCGCTGCGTTCAATTCAATATCAGGTTCGGTAAGGTCTTCAGGGTATTTTTCTTTTTCGTACACTACATCCATATGGATTTTTTCGCCCTTGCCTTGCGGGATAAAATCATATTTCATTGTGCTTCCGCACAGCGTTCCTTTTTCACCGTATAATTTAAACGACCACGGGTATTCAGGATCGGCAGGCGTTCCCCAGCTTCGATGCTGCCATACACAGTTCAGTTCATTGTATTCAAAAATAGCAGACTGTGTATCGGCAATATTGCTTTTACCGGTTTTGTCAACGTAAATACCGCCGGTGGAACTGATGCGGTTGGGCCAGCCTAAATGCAGCATCCATCTTACCGTGTCCAGCATGTGAACGCACATGTCGCCCATTATTCCGTTTCCGTATTCCATAAAAGCGCGCCACCAGCGTACGTGTGGAAGCCCGTCATAAGGACGCAGCGGAGCGGGTCCTGTCCACATTTCGTAATCAAAGAAATCGGGAACAGGCTGTAATGGCGGATTACTATTGTTGCGCATGTGGTAATAGCAGCACATCTCTACGTGCGACACTTTACCCAGCAGCCCGGCATCCACTATGTTTTTCTTTGCGTGTATTAAGTGAGGTGTGCTTTTACGCTGGGTACCCACCTGCACCACCCGATTGTATTTTCTGGCAGCAGCTACCATTGCTTCGCCTTCCATAACGTCTACGCTTATCGGCTTTTGAACATACACATGTGCGCCGGCTTTGATGGAATCAATCGCCTGAAGGGCGTGCCAGTGGTCCGGTGAACCAATTAACACAATATCCGGTTTTTGCTCGGCCAGCAATATGCGATAATCTCCGTAGATAGGCGGCTTTTTATGATTAGACTGACGCTGACTTACCATTTCCGCGGCTTTTTCCAACTGGTGTTTGTCGGGATCGCACAAACCCACAACTTCTACAGGCGCCACCTGTATCAGTCTGAACAGATCACTCTTTCCATACCAGCCGGTACCAATGAGGGCTACACGGCGTGGTTTTGTTGTGCCTGTATTTAAA
>JADZFY010000025.1 GCA_020854215.1 Chitinophagaceae bacterium
ATTGGGTCCGAACTTCATGATAATGTTTGCCAGATTTTAGCCAGCACTTATGTAAGGATGAATCTTTTGGATTCTTCGGTAGAGGAAGCGTCTCAACCGCTATTTAGGGAATGTAAAGCATTTATTGACCTGGCGACCCGCGAAATCCGGGACCTCTCTCATCGTCTCGCACCGGCATCCATCAACGATGCGTCTCTTATCGAAACGATAGAGGGACTGATAAACATCTCCAACTTTGAGAAGAAGTACCGTTTTAATTTTTCATTCGATAAAAAATTAACAACTGCAAAACTCAATAAAGAACTGCAGTTGAATCTCTATCGGATTTTACAGGAACAGCTCAACAATATTATTAAACATGCCCATTGTAAACGTATCGAGGTAAAGTTGCTGAAAATTAAACAACACATCATAATGCATATTATTGATGACGGCATTGGATTTGATCTGAAAAAAGTAAAAACGGGTATAGGATTATCCAATATAAAACGACGCACGGAGTTGTTTGACGGTAAATTTGAGATCAATACTTCGCCCGCTAACGGTTGTGAACTGAGGATTGAAATCCCACTGTAATGATCAATACCGAACCAATATCTTTATAGTCAAATTCGTTAAAGCCACCGACGATGAAAATAATATACATCTTTTGTCTGCTCCTGCCCCTGGGGCTACGATCTCAATCTGCTTCTTACAGTCTTTTTAACGGCCGCGATTTAAGCGGATGGCATATAGATGTGCCGGAAATGGATACCAATGCCACGGCAAGAAATCCGTTTATCGTACGTAACGGTTTGTTGGTAAGCCTGGGTACTCCTAACGGGCATTTGATTACCGACGCTGTTTATCAAAATTTCAGGTTGCAGGTGGAATATCGTTTTGCCGGAAAACCGGGTAATTGCGGCGTGCTGGTATTTGCATCTACACCCCGATCTCTTTATCAAATGTTCCCCAAATCAATTGAAGTACAAATGATGCATAAGAATGCCGGCGACTTTTGGTGTATAGTGGAAGATATTGAAGTACCGGACATGGAAAAACGCCGCGGCCCGAGGTCGGAATGGGGTATCACCGAAGGAAAGAAACGACGAATCCTGAATTTGACGGACGGATCTGAAAAACCATTGGGAGAATGGAATACGATGATTGTGGAGTGTTTGAATAACAATGTACGGGTATGGGTAAACGACGATTTGGTAAATGACGGATTTAACTGTACCGCCCACAAAGGGCAGATTGCATTACAAGCGGAAGGTGCTGAGGTAGAATTCCGAAAAGTTGAACTAACTCCCATTTTGGCATTGTCTGATAAAAGAAATAAACGGTAACCTCCCTTTTACCTCTAATCAGGTTTTGAGGAAAAGGATAAAACAATCGCTTCTCCCGTATAACTTATCATTCATCGCTTTTCAATTTTTCACCACTCCCTGCTTACCAAATCATCCACATAAAAGGTTGCCTTTTTAACTTTCTCGTCTGCTCCGGGTAGTGGAGGTTCAGGTGTTTCGTTGGGGGTTGTTCGGTTAGGAATATCCCGATAGGCACCGGTTCTGAAAGAAATCCGCTCCACCGATTTTACCGCTTCGGCTAAGGCTGCCCGTGATAATACTTTTTTCCCGTTCAAATGAAGATCGAATGAACCATTGAGCGAAGCATCAATAACGATACGGAAATCATACCATGTGTCTGGCTTATATCGGCCTATATTCAGCGGTGCGCTGCCATTTATCACTTCCATTTCTCCATTTTCCGTAAACGTTATTCTTACCGGCCGGTTCCCATATCGGTCGGTTACATCTGCAGAAAATTCACCATGATCGTTTTGGCGGGCAAATAACCTGAAGTGAAGATCGGCTTTTGAGGTTTCTTTAAAAACCCGAATTGCCCTGGCATAATCGTACGGGTCTTCATCGGTAAGCTGTAAACTTCTGTTATCCGCATCCGGAAAATTCACTACTGTAACCGGCGCCCATTGCGGAGAATAAGTATTCCAGTTGGGGATTGCACTACCCGGCCGAACATTGTTGAAATTATCCCTCACTTCAGCGGCTATGCGGTAAGTAACGGGAACTGGTACACGGGTAATCCACATGTCTTCTTTATTCATACTATAAGTGATCCACATATCGTTTCCCGGTGGATTGCCGTTGCCTTCCACCATACCACGGGTATAGCAGGGACCAAAATCTTTCCATCGGCCAAAGAAACGCCTGGGCGGCACTTCACCCTGCACCAGCAGCATGTCGTCAAAAATTACTCCGTCATCACTCGTAACTACAATTAAAGGGTAGCGGTATTCCGAATTATCAATAGGATTATAACACATGGCATATCTGCCGTCATCTGTTTTTTGTCCCCAGTTTTTACCCCCCGACATAATAAGTGTAGGCACTTTTACGGGTGTTGAAAATGTTACGCCCTCATCGTCAGATAATGCAGCCTTTGATTTCTTCCAAAGCATCACTACCTTCCCATCTTTTCGGTGGAAATAAGACAGCGCAGCAAGATGATCATCATTTCTATTTCCTGCATATACGGTATCACTCCCGTCATCCTCATCTTTCCATTGCAATGTCATGAGCTTATTTTTCAGTAATGCGTTACAAGCGTTTACAAAGCCGGTGTCTTTTGATCGGGAATAAAAGGGAAAGCTGGTGTTGGATTCGTTCCATTGGGCATGACTTTCGTAACGAATAAAATGTACAGGCCCCATACCGCCATCTTTGTATATCTCCCGTACTACCCTGCCAATGCCGCCTTCCTGAAAAGGATTTTCGGTATGACCGTAAAATGCAAGGGTGAGTAAACGACCGTTTGGCGCCACGTAAAACCCCATGCGCTGGTGCATCATATAGCCATAGTATCCATTCGGAAC
>JADZFY010000026.1 GCA_020854215.1 Chitinophagaceae bacterium
CCCACACTGGCGCTGGTCTTGTAGCAAAGGCATTGCAGCATAGCCAGACCAGTGCTTACGTGTTACTTGATTTGCAGAACCCACTCTGGCGCAGGTTCGGGCCGGTTTTGTTGAATTGGCAGAACACTGGAAATGTAGTAGTGCAACAGATTATTATACAAAAAACAAGAAAGGATTATTGGAAATAGTGACTGTATATTGATGAAAACTTAGTAATAGCAAGGCACAGGTCTGGCTGAGCACATAGCAATGCTACCAAACCTGCGCCAGTGTGGTTGCTCAAAGTAAATCCAGTAGGCAAAAGCATGAAAACGCAAATGCTCGTAGAGCTAAAGAACAAGCTGCCGCGCAGAAAAAAAAGAAAGAAAATCAATGATTTTGCTGAACTAAAAATAGAAAAAATTATGATTAAAGGTAAGTTCTTAACTTTTTTACTTTCGGGAAGAAAGGAACCATTTTCTGGTGTTATACTTGCCCAAAACGATGAATGGGTATTAATCAGACGTTGCGTTGATTATCGTTTAGATGGTTACACAATCTTTAAGAAAAGGGGCAAAAAAGTTAAAACAATATATAGTGATTATGAAAAAGTTGCTAACTCCATTCTTAACAAGAAAGCATATAATTATCGAAACGATATAAAAGTACCTCTTGAAAAATTAGAAGCCGTATTAGATTTTATTACACAAAACTATATTTTACTTCAATTAGATACAAAGTCTGGTGATGCGTTTGATGTTGTAAAATTTATTAAGCAAAAGGATGATTTGTTTATTTTTCGCGAATTAACAATAAGGGCTAAGTGGAGGTATAGATTACAACTTTCGCCGGAAAAAATTGAGTTTATTAGTTTTGGTAATGATTATTTGAATTCATTACGGCTGTTAATTTAAAATCCGTGCATCTGGCGCAGGTGTGTAGGGCGGGTATTGTGTGATGGCACACCTGATGCCTAAGCGTAACTTGTTTTGCAATAATAATAAGCATACTATTTATGCACTGCCTATTTATGAGATTAAGATAAGTAATGGCAAGGCACAGGTCGGGAGACCTGCGCGAGGGCGAAATAACAAAAGTCAAATCCGAAAATTCAAATCCGAAGAAGTAATGCTACAAACAAAAAAAAGAAACCATTAGCTCAAAAACTTCAAACAGCTTTGTGTCTTCGTGTATTTGTGGCAGTTGAAGTATTGTTTTCCAAGAAGTCACGAACAGATCTCTGCGTTACTCTTCTTAAAACGCAGCACTCTGCGGTAAAAACAAAATAGAAAACCGCAAAGTGCGCAGAGAGAAGAACCGCAAAGAACACAAAGAATACCTGCGTGCTCTGCTAAAAACTCAGCGCTCAGCGGTTAAAAATCAAGCCCAAAAATCATACTAACCAAAAATCATCAACTCCCAAACAACAAACTACTTCGCAAGATCGCCGGGCTTCCAGAGGAATTTTACTTCACCAAGTGGTTTGGGAAATCGCTCACTTTCTCGCAACAGATCTGTTCCATCACCTGCTGCAATTGTACTTTTAAAATGGAGATGGTATGGTTGCCACCGTCTTTACCTAATGCTGAAACGCCATACATAAAAGTTCGTCCCAGGAAGGTAAATGCTGCTCCTGAAGCCAGCGCCCTGGCAATATCCGGACCAGACCGCAGTCCGCTGTCCATCATTACCTTTATTTTGTCGCCATACCGGGCAGCTATAGTGGCAAGTGGTTTTATCGTAGATTGACCGGCATCTAATTGCCGTCCGCCATGGTTAGAAACAATGATTCCGTCAACTCCAAGTCGAATGGCTCTCTCTGTATCTGCTTCGCTGGCAATTCCTTTGATCACAAGTTTTCCCTTCCACATGTCGCGTATGGGCTTTATCTTTTCTTCATTGAGCCTGCCGGAGAAGGTTTGATTCATAAACTCACCCAGCCTTCTTAAGTTGAGTCCTTTTGGCATATAGGGTTTCAGGATTTCAAAACCGGGCTGCCCATGGATCAAAGTTTTGATCGCCCATTCCGGCCTGCCCATTATCTGAAGCATATTGCTCAAAGACATCTTGGGCGGCATCGCCAAACCATTTCTGATATCTCTCGGCCGAAAACCAAAGGTGGGCACATCACTTAAAATTACAAGAACGGGATATTGCGCAGCGGCAACGCGGGCAATAATCTTGTCTCTCAGACTGTTTTCTGCCGGGTGATACAATTGAAACCAGGCCCGCCCATTGGTAATATTACCAATCGTTTCGATACTACTGGTTGATACGGTACTCAAAATAAAAGGAATATTGTGTTCAAACGCAGCCTGTGCCAAAATTTCAGGAGCTTTTGGCCACATCAGCCCCTGCAATCCCACGGGTGCAATTCCAAACGGTGCGTCATACGTGTGACCAAATAACTCGGTGCGCATATCCGAGCCTTTGTGAACACTGAGATAATGTGGAATCAATTGCACTTCACGGATCTCCTCTGTATTTCTCTGAAGGTTTACATCTTCATTACAGCCCCCGTCTAAATACTCAAATGCAAATTTGGGAACCATTTTCCTGGCCTTATTTCTCAGATCATCAATGGACGGGTATTGTGGGTTGTAAGTAATTTTCATTGCTTTAGTTCTTGCGATTACGATTTCAATACTGATGAATGCAAAAATAGCTAAGTCCCCCGATATGGACGAGAATTATCAATTTGGAATTGCGGTTTCCCATATTA
>JADZFY010000027.1 GCA_020854215.1 Chitinophagaceae bacterium
AGGCCTACTATGCGTTTGATACCACGGAGCAACTGGAAAAAATGCGCGAATCATTCAGAACACCTCAAAACCCTTCTCCCCAATACGATCACACGGTTCGCACTAAAATGCGTAACTCTATTACGCTTCCGGAAGCTGAGGTACAGAAGTTGTTGTCTGAAAATGTGAAGCACGTGATTCGTATTAAAATGCCGGAAAGTGAAACCGTTCAATTTACTGATCTGATTCGCGGAACGTTGAGTTTTAATACTTCGTTAACCGATGATAAAGTATTGCTTAAAGCGGATGGAATGCCAACCTACCATTTGGCCGTGGTGGTAGATGATTTTCTAATGCAAATCACTCATGTGTTTCGGGGTGAAGAATGGTTGCCGAGCGCCCCCGTTCATGTGCTGTTGTGGAAATATTTGTTTGGGATGGATGCAATGCCGCAGTGGGCCCACTTGCCATTGATACTGGGGCCTAATGGTAAATTGAGTAAGAGAGATGGCGCCAAATATGGGTTTCCGGTTTTTGCAATGAACTGGACGGATCCCGCCACCGGTGAGCTAACGGAAGGATTCAGGGAAAAAGGATTTTTACCGGAAGCATTTATTAATCTGCTGGCAGTATTGGGTTGGAACGATGGCACCGAACAGGAAATTTTTACGAAAGCCGAGATGATCGGGAAATTTTCTCTGGAACGAATTCATAGCGGAGGGGCAAAATTCGATTACGAAAAAGCAAAGTGGTTCAATCATGAATGGATTAAACGGTTGTCTGCCGCAGCACTAAGGCAGGAAGTAAAGCCGGTACTTTTGAAAAAGGGTATTGATATCCCGGACGAACATCAGTTGGACAAAGTGATTGCACTGATTAAGGACAGGTGCCAACTACTGAATGATTTTGTAGAACAGGGTTACTTCTTTTTCTCCGTTCCTGAAAAATTCGATGTAGAAGCAGTAAAACCAAAATGGAATGAAGCCAAGCAGTTATTTTTTGCCGAACTTGTTCGCCACTTTGAATTGATCAGTAGCTGGAACGAGCACGCGCTGGAATCAGAGTTTAAAGAAATGGCTGCGGTTCACAAGATCAAACCGGGTGAGTTGTTGCTTCCATTTCGTATCATGCTGGTGGGGGGAAAATTTGGCCCTGGTGTATTTCCGGTTGCAGAACTCCTCGGAAAACAAGAAACGATTTCCAGAATAAAACACTTTCTGGAACTACTCAAATAAAGAATAGCAACTATAACCGCCCGTTTGGTATGGCGGTAAATAGGCTAAATGGTTTGCCAAGCTTGGCCATTATGCATTATCCGATTCGGTTAGCCGTTGGTGTTTGGCAATACTGGCAACATACATAGCAAATCCGGCAATAGCCGTATCTTTCAATGCATTGATCAGCGCCAGTTGTCGCATAGCGGGGTCCCCTGAGTTAAGGTGATTGGGAATGTGAATGAGCAATACAAACAGCACAAGTAACAATGCAAGGAGGTAGCCTGCCAGTGACACAAAACGGTTCGTAATAAATGAAATTGCGGCGAGGATAAACGCAACACCTACAAAATAAACCCACATGATTCCTCTTGGAAGATACAATGGTACGTAGTTGAGCATGTCATCCGGATGTGTGAAATGCATGATACCAAAGATAATCATAACAATGGCCAGGAGCCAAATGGCTATTCGGGAAATCGTTAGGTGTATCATAAAAAGAGCTTTTGGTGCTATTAAGTTAGGCCATTTCTTTTAGAATAGCAGCATATATTTTCGAACAATTTTTGAGATGTGGTGTGTTTAAGAGCCAAATTGGTGGCAGAGGAAGAAATAACAGAAAAGGATACCTTCTTTAATCGTTACCCACGTTGCGTTAACCCGGAATATTGAACCGAAATCCTACTCCGTGTATCGTTTCCAGACTCACAGATGCGTCAGATTTAAAATGCTTGCGGAGTTTCGTAATAAACACATCCATGCTTCTGCCAAGGAAGTAGTCATCCTTTCCCCATACATTTAGCAGCACTTCATCTCTTTTTAAAATTTGATTGGGGTGTTCACATAAAAATTTGAGCAGGTCGGCTTCTTTTTGTGTTAAGTTAGATGTTTCCGTTCCGTGAATAATCTTGAGGTCGGTATAAGAAAAATGAATGGCTCCAAATTCAAATTCAATGGGCTGCTCCGAAAAGAGCTTCTTTGTTCTGCGTAAGAAAACTTCGATACGCATCAGCAGCTCCTTCATGCTAAAAGGCTTGGTAATATAGTCATCTGCACCGCTGGCAAATCCCTTCAGTTTATCTTCTTCCATAGACTTTGCGGTGATAAACAAAATGGGAATTATATCACTTTTTTGTCTGATTTTTTTAGCAACGCTAAAGCCATCTTTCACCGGCATCATGATATCGAGCAGGCAAATATCGAACGTATCTTTTTGAAAGCACTGCAGGGCCTGCTCCCCGTTAGAACAAAGCACTACCTGGTAACCTTCCTGCTCGAGGTTGTCTTTAATAACGTATCCTAACGACAAATCATCTTCAGCGAGTAAAATATTGGCTTTAACAGGTTGCATACTGCTTGTATTTATCCGGGTAAAATAATTTTGAACTCAGAACCAATACCGGGCACACTGTTTACCACAATCTTTCCGTTGTGTGCATCTACAATCTTCTTAACAAAATTAAGTCCTAAACCAAAACCTTTTACATTGTGCACGTCTCCGGTAGGTACCCGGTAGAATTTTTTAAAGATGCTTTTAAAGAATCGTTTATCAATTCCCACGCCGTTGTCTTTCACGGATATGAAATGGTCTGTGCCGCATTTTCCTGTTTCAATGACAATCAGTGGCCTGCCCGAATATTTTATGCCATTTTCAACGAGGTTCACAATTGCCAGTTCAAGATGCGTTTTATCGGCTGTAACGATCATATCATCTTCCATTGGTTTGATTTCGATTTGTGCCTGTTCTGCTTCCACCAGAGGCTGGAGTTTGGATATTGCCTGATCAATCAGCTCCTTTACAGAAATAGCTTCCCGTTGCACCTGAAGTACGTTTTGTTCTGATACCGCCATTTTTAACAATCGTTCAACCTGGTTTTGCAGATGTTCGGTTTCGTGCTGGATAATACCTGCATATTTTTCCATTCGCTCAGGCTGGTTGATGATGCCGGGCTGCGACAACACTTCGGATGCAATTTTCATCACGGCCAGTGGTGTTTTAAATTCATGGGTAAAGTTATTTACAAAGTCTTTCTGTATTTCGATTAAAAATTTCTGTTTATAAAAATAAAACAGGCTGATCGCCAAACCTATTAGCACCAGTGCCAGCACAATACTGCCAATGATCCACAAGTTCATTTGCGATAATACATAGCTGCTTCTGTCTGGAAAATGCAAAAGGAGGTAGTTGTCGTCGGCCGGGTACAATTTCAAGCCGCCGGTTTGTGTTCCGGCTTCCGATGCGGGTGATGGAATGGATTGCCGGAATATGTAACTGTCCTTTGTTTTATCGTAGATAGCGATCTCGCATTCGGTGAGCACATGAAAATCCATAAGCTCTTTGGCAAAATAGAACGTAAGCGTATCCGGATTGGGCAGGTGCTGAATGCCCACCAAAAAAGTATTGGGCGTTGGACGTGAGGTTATAACCTGCCTTATGTGACTGCCGGGAATATCAGACAGACGAATATCTTCAAACAATCCACGAACGCTCTTCACTACATTAGTGTCAAACTGCCGCTGTTCTAACTTATAAATGTGGTTTAGCCAGTACAATTGAATGGTGATGATAACACCGATTACAATAGCACCCGTAAGCATGATCCATTTCAACGTTGCAGAACGCATACCAAACCGATTGGAAGACTTAATTGGCACAAATTTGTTTTTAATTGTTTAAAGAAGTTTATCTGATGCTTGTTTTATTGTTAAGTTGCCGTTAAGCCGTTTGCATCGTTTTCAGCCACTCCGTCTTCCATGCTCCAGGTTCTTCCTCTTTTCAAAACAGGTATTGAATACCGGATTTTCTCAGCCAAAGAATCTTTAAAGTACGATATTTTAAACGATATGCCCGTGCTATAATCGCAGCGGATTTTGCCGGATACGATGTGCCTGGCGCGATTCAAGTCGGGAAGCAGCGGCAGGCTAACAAGAGAATCGCATCCCGTCTCCCCGCCGGGGGCCGTTCAGATTTCCGATTCCGCAGAACGGGAGAATTTATGCGTTCAATCCAGTGACAATAAGCCCAATGGATTGCCGCAGGCCGGATTTTCTAGTCATAGTATGGATGAATCAGCAGGTACACCAGCACTCCGGAAATGGAAACATATAGCCACACCGGCCAGGTGATTCGTGCTATTTTTTTGTGTCGGGAATATTCGCCGGTTAGTCCACGATAAGCAGTAAATAAAATAAACGGAAGTATAATTCCGGCGAGAGGAATATGCGTGCCGAGAACGATATAATAAATGGTTCGGAGAGGCCCTGCTGCTAACTTTTCCGATGCTGTTACCAGCCCGTCATGATTGATATCGCCAAACCTCGTTTCGCCCGCAAAAAGATGGTGACAGATATACGAAATGAAAAACAATACCGATAACAGGATGGCAGAGAGCATAATTTTTTTGTGCAGCAGGTAGCTGCGTTGCTTCACGGCAATCAATCCGGCAATTAAAAGAAGAGCTACCAGCGAATTGATAATGGCATTGATGAGTGCAAAGACGTGCACGTCGAAGCCGAGATTCGCCTGCACTTTTACCCTGCCTAACAATACAACGGCAACGAAAATAACCGCAGATACAATTCCTATGAGCAGCCGGGCCCGTTTTTCATTCTTTTTCAAAAGCGGTTGAGGTAGTGTAACGGTTTCCATTGGTTGATTTCTGTGTTAACCTTTGTTGTTGAGGCTGGCAATGTTAAAAGAACCGGCGTTTTTTCTTCTTATCCTTTTCCAGCATAAGCAAAACCACATCGTCTGCCAGTTTGCTCAGGTGAATACTGTCTCTGCCATTATACCATCCCCGTACAACCCGGTCTTTATCCAGTATAAAGAAATATTCTGTATGAATGAAATTAGTGTCAATATGGGTATCGGCAACATTGGCTTTGAACTCTTTTTTCGCGATATCGTAAATTTCATCTTTATCGCCGGTAAGGAGCCACCAGGTATCGTGATTGATCCCGTATTTGTCGGCATATTTCTTTAGCCGTTCCGCCGAATCTCTTGCAGGATCAACACTGAACGAGAGAAATCTGACAATGGTATCCGTTTTATTGAAAGCATCCTGGAGGCGTTTCATATTGCGGGTTAAGGCCGGGCAGATGCTGGGGCATGACGTGAAAAAGAAATCAGCTACGATTATTTTTCCATCCAGATCGCTAAGGGAAACCTGCTTCCCCATCTGGTTGGTTAATGTAAAATCCCGCACCTTGTGCCATACGGTATCCGGTGTGGTTTTCCCGTATTTTGTTATGTTTTGTACGGTATCAAAAAAATAGCGCCGGGGCATTACCACCGCATCTGAGGAAAAATAATCCAGCAAAAAGTAGGAAACTAATGGAATCAGCGCAGCAACAATAATCGCGAGGAAAGACTTCTTGCTCATCATAGGCTGCAAATATAAGCCTTCTATTGTTTTAGAATTCTTTTGGACTCCTGCCATGAGGCGCTCTGTATGCTGAGAACATACTCACCTTTTGGAACGCTGTACATATCCAGTATTTGTTGCAGGTAAATGGTGGTTTTTCGGATTTGATAGGCTCGAATCTTCTTTCCCGTCATATCGTATAAAATACAGGAAATATCACCTGTGCTTTCGTCATTAATGATCAGGGCCGCATTGTTGAACACAGGATTGGGCATGATGGTTATTTCGGCGCGCGATTTTACCGGTAACAGCACCTTTCGAATGTTCGAAACTGCGCTTTGCACGGTATCGTTAAGTAACACAACCCGGTAGTATGCGCTATCCGCCAATGTGAGATGATCCGTATAACGGTACACACTGGCGTCGAACTCCGGCTCAATAACCAGCCCCTGAAGAGGTTGAAAAATGGTGCTGTCACGCGACCGCTCTATCAGAAAACGAACACCGGCAGGTACTTCTTCTGTGAGTTCCCACTTTAACTGAACCGTATTCTTAGTGGATATGCCTGCCTCAAAAGACTTGAACTGCACCCGATCCATATAGGATTGTCCGTTTACCGCTACTACCCGGCAGGCGATACCGGCAACAATGAGGCAAATATTCAGGAGCAGGCGGCTCATACAATTATAGTTCGGGTTTGGTAGATCCGCTAACGGCTAAAAATAAATAACTGTTAGGGGAATGGAACAAACGCTAAAATTGTGCCGCTCGTATTTAAAAATATTTAAAGTTTTATTAAAACGGGTATAGGTGTACGTTATTTAGCCGTCTTTCATTTGCAATTCTATTTTGCGGGAGCATCAATTACGCCGAGGTAACGCCCCATCCAGTAGGGTAGCAGCCATATATCTCCTGCACTGTGCTCATTGTTGCCATTGCTACCTCCATCCAGTCCAAAACGGTTGGCATTGTGCCGGCGTACAGGTAATTCATCCGGAGGCAGCACTTCCTTAACAGTCTGCCCACGGAAATTAGGAGCAAT
>JADZFY010000028.1 GCA_020854215.1 Chitinophagaceae bacterium
CCTGAAATGCTTTGATTGCTCTTTTTTCATTTAGTCCCATGGTAGTATATTTTCGATTAAAGTTATTAAAACGAAGCAATTGGATTAAATATTATTCACAGGTGGAGTGTTTAAGGTCCGGATTCGGGATCACTATTACGGTAAAATCACTTTTAGAGAATATCCACGCGTATGGATTTTTTTGTTATAATCCGGGCTGAATCTAACATGCAACAAATTCTATTGTCTTTCTTTAAATTTACTGTATTTATTTTGTTGTAAAGTTCAAACACCTTGCTTAAACAAATCATTAAAACGACGCTGCTTGCCGGTAGCCTGGATATTGTCGCCGCGTTTATCCAGGCATATCTTCAAAACAACACTGCTCCTGCAACGGTTTTAAAATTCATTGCGAGTGGTGTATTTGGAAATGCAGCATTTGAGGGCGGATATGGTATGATGACTTATGGTTTGGTGTTTCATTTTATAATTGCGTTCTGCTGTGTATTCGTGTTCTTTTTGCTTTATCCCAATTTGAAATTTCTGAAGAAGGGACATGTTTTAAATAGTGTGCTGATTGCGTTGGTGGCATTGGGATTAACCCATCTGGTGATTATGCCGTTAAGCAACGCACCGCAAGAAGTATTCAGTTTATTGAAAATTACTACTGCAATTGGAATTCTTATTTTTTGTATCGGATTGCCCATTTCAATTGGGGCAAAGAGATATTATTCACGTAAGATGCATGGAACAGCTTAGCCTGCGAATCCCTGTCGCAAATTCCACTGCAAACTGACATAATTCCCTACCTGCTTTGATAAAGAAAGATATCATCTTTGAGTGGTAAATGCATGGTGCGATCATTTATTAAAAGTGAATCAAAATGAAGAAGAACAAAGTCATTTTCCGGATTGCTACAAGTATAATTTTCTTATGGGAGGGCCTGATGCCCCTGGGCACACTTTTATTTGCCCCGGAATATGTAAATGCTGGCACAAAACCTTTGGGCTACCCGGATTATTTCGCATATGGGCTGATTATTTGTAAAATACTGGGAGCAACTGCGATTATGATTCCTAAACTTCCAGCTACCTTAAGGGAATGGGCCTATGCCGGTTTAACGTTTGAACTGTTATTTGCGGCATTCAGTCATGCGATGGTAGACGGTAATATAGGTTTCGTCCTGTTCCCGTTGATCGTATTGGGTATTCTGGTCGTATCTTATCTCTTAAATTTGAAAATCAAATCACATGGCCAAGACAGACTACAATTCCGTTAATCAGTACCACAATGCTTTTCCTGTGGAGATAAAAAACAGGATGCAGGTGATACGACACATCATTCACGAAGTTGCACAGGATACAGAAGAAGTAATCAGTTATCAGATCCCCGCGTTTAAGGTTGGAAAGGCATATTTAGTTTACTACTCAGCGTACGCGAAACACATTTCTTTGTCGAGCCCGTGGAGCCAGGCGCTGCTGAACGAGTTTGCCAATGAATTGGGGAGGTTGAAAGTAAGCAGGGCAGCGATTCAGTTTCCGAATAATCAGGAATTACCCGTTGATCTCATCAAAAAGATCATTCTGTTTCGATTGGGTGAAGTATGCAAATAGTAGCGCGTTTCAATGGCAACACCGGGATTGTGAATTTTTATATACAAAACATGCACCGGAAGGTAAAGCATATTCGTTGCGAGACTTAATAATATTCAAAAGGAGATAACGACAATAGTGGAAGCTGAAGTTCGTATAAACAATGCCGGGAAGCGTCCGTCTGTTTGGGAGGATTTGAAAAAAGCCATTCGCGGGAGCGAAGAGGATTATACTCGGATAAAAATTAGCCGGGCGATTTTTTTGCTTGCAGTTCCGATGATTTTGGAATTGGTAATGGAATCGCTTTTTGCAGTGGTGGATATTTTCTTTGTGGGTAAGCTCGGTCCATCCGCAATTGCAACCGTTGGGCTGACCGAAACCTATCTGTTCCTGCTTTATTCCATTGCAATGGGACTTTCTACGGCTGTTACAGCCATTGTTGCCCGCCGGATCGGGGAAAAAGACAAAGAGAAAGCAGGCATCACTGCTGTTCAGGCAATATTCATCGCTGCAATCGTTTCCGTTCCTTTTGCTGTTGCAGGAATTTTTTTCGCCAGGGATTTGCTTGTGTTGATGGGCGCCGATGCGTGGACCCTTCAGTACGGCGTACCCTATACCCAATGGATGCTCGGCGGCAATGCAGTAATTATGTTGCTGTTTATGATCAACGGAATTTTCCGAGGGGCCGGCGATGCGTCAATAGCTATGCGTGTGCTGTGGATTGCCAATATTATCAATATGATGCTTGATCCTTTGTTGATTTTCGGATGGGGCCCGTTTCCGCAACTCGGAATTGAAGGCGCCGCAATTGCTACCAATATTGGCAGAGGTGTTGGTGTTGTTTTTCAAATATGGTTTCTGCTCAAAGGGGGGAAACATATTCGTGTGCTTAAGTCCTATTTCAAACTGAACGCTGCGATTATTATCAAAATAGTTAAAACTTCGTTGGGCGGTGTGGGACAGATGATTATTGCCATGACCTCCTGGATTTTTATTATACGTATTATCTCTGCATACGGCAGTGAGGCCGTTGCCGGAACCACCATTGCCTTGCGCATTATGATGTTTACCATGATGCCGGCCTGGGGTATGTCCAACGCCGCTGCTACGCTTGTGGGACAAAACCTCGGTGCTAAACAACCCGAACGGGCAGAAAAGTCGGTTTGGATCACCGGCAGTTGGAATATGATTTTTCTGATTGCGGTGGCGGTGGTGTATTTTGTAATGAGTGATAGATTAGTTGGTTTTTTTACAGATGACCAAAGGGTAGTTTCCATAGGCAGTCGGTGGCTTAGGATTGTATCTTATTCCTATTTTGTTTATGGCTGGTTTATGGTGGCAAGTCAGGCTTTTAACGGGGCAGGTGATACCGCAACGCCCACAAAAATTAATATTGTATTTTTCTGGTTGATCGAAATTCCGCTTTCTTACTTTATGGCAAAAACGCTTGATATGGGGTACGTTGGGGTTTTTTGGGCCATTTTTATTGCGGAGACAGCTGTGGGAGTATTTACGCTTTGGCTGTTTTCTCGTGGCAAATGGAAGAACACGAAGGTTTGAGTTTGAGCCGGAAGAGACACGGAAATACGATCATTAAATAGCGTCAGTAATGCCCAATAAAACAAAACCCAAAAATGTGGATGAATACATCCGGGCAGCACCGGATCATGCCCGGGAAAAGCTAAATCAAATAAGGCAGCTGTTAAAATCAATTGCGCCAAACGCAACGGAAGATTTGAAATGGGGACAACCTGTATTTATTGAAAAACGAATTCTTTTTTCCTATACCGCGTTTAAAAACCACCTCAATTTTATGCCTACCGGGCAATCGCTGGAGCCATTTAGGGATGAACTGCTTTCATTCAAAACCAGCAAACACACCTTGCAATTTGATTATGACAGTCCTTTACCCACTGCGTTAATAAAAAAAATAGCTGAGCACAGGTATAAAGATGTTCTGGAGAATGACGCAAAGTGGATGTATTAATCAAAGAAAAAGCTATGCCCCCGTCCTGGTTCGTGTCTCACGAACCAATAAGGCCGGAGCCACTAAGGCATAATGAAAAGAACTGAGAATGAGTATGCTTAGTGCCCTGGTATCTGTGTGGTAAATTTTTCTTAACAACATAATATGGGTTCATCATTCAGCGCCGGAAAGGGTTATTCTTCTGCGTCCTTTTTCGTGTGCTCCTATTCGTTAATCTCTTGAAACCTTGTCTTTCCAGGTTGGGCGCCCCTTTTTGAAAACTTCGCCCCGGCACGTTTGTTTGAAAAAGAGCGTCCCATCGCACAATACCGGAAAATGGGAATATTGTAACTTAAATCCAAAATAGTATAACATCTATCTCCTGCTTTGTAGCCATCTTTGCATCATATTTAATAACTGCAAATTATGTCTACTGAAAATAATATCATTTATCTTCCCTTAGAAGACGTTGAAAGCGAACATTGCGCCTTAATTGTTGAAAAAGGATTGGCACGGGTAGAAGGCGTCGAAAGCCACAAGGTTGAATTGAACAATCGCAGGGCAGCCATTACCGTAAGTAATGAAGAAGGGGTTGCTAAAGCAGTACAAGCGGTTAAAGACCTCGGCTATGGCGTATCCACCAGCAAAGAAACTTTCCCCGTATTGGGAATGACCTGTGCTTCGTGCGCCGGCAGCGTAGAAAGTATCGTTAAATACGAGCCCGGAGTGGTAAACGCATCGGTAAACTTTGCTACCGGGAATCTTACAGTAGAGTTTCTTCCCAACATGACGAATGCGGCGAAG
>JADZFY010000029.1 GCA_020854215.1 Chitinophagaceae bacterium
GGTTCCTGCCTCATCGTTTCTTTTCAATTTACCATTCATGCAAAAATACTCATGCAGCGAAGATTCAAAATTGTATTGGGCCAATTTTACTTTGCCATAATAGCCATATCCTTTGGTGGAATAATAATTCTCCCAATTGCCACCTGTAAGTTTGAACCCTTCATGGCTCTTTGCTTCTATCTTTTCTATATCGGCCAATGTTTTTTTGGCCATTGTTTTATCGGCTCCTGTTGCCATTTTATTAAAATATTCTGCTCTTACCGCCGGCCACGGATATTGGGCTGCAGTGAGGTATTTTCCCGGTGTGTTATCTAAGTCGGCATTGGTCTTGCATTCCTGCGCAAAACTTTGCTGCAACATGAAAAGTGCAACAGGCAGGGCTATAATCAATTTTATATTCATCGTAATTATTTTAGTTGGGTGTATTTACAAAAACATTAGTGGAGGTATTTCCGGATATTAAACTCATTCTTCCATTAACGCCAATTTCTATTCCTTTATCACTTAGTTGTGCATCACCCATGCCGGGTTGGCTTTTATCGCCACCCTTGGCTTCTTTGATGTGCTCGCCGAATCTGTCTATCAAATTTGATTTTACCTCTACCGACGCTTTCCCGGTTACATACACATCCTCCACGCCACGGCTGGTAAACTCTACGCCCATACCCACTTTTACATTGGCGCCAATTTGAATTGGGCCTTTCTTTACGGAGCCGCCTGCATTGATAACAGTCGCTTCTAATGTGCCTTTTACAAAACGGGTGTTCCCATTATTATCCATGTAAAATTTGAAATCCCCATTAAGTTTGCCGGCATCAAATACAACACGAGACCAACCGCACTCATCTATTCGTTTAAATGCCCCAAAATCCAGCGTACTAACGTAACTGCAATGCATTTCATCAAAATCAGCCAGCTTATACTTGCTTCCTTTTACAGGTGACTGTGTGCAATCGCCATATTTATTAGTTGATAAATACCGTGTGTTTCCCAATGCGCCCAACCATTCGTTTTTAGCGGCTATTTTGGTGGCTTCAAATGTGGCTTCATCTTGTGTGAATTGTTTCCAGTATAATTCTTCACTGATTTTTAATCTTAATTGGTGCAGGTAATTGTTGTGTGCATCTTCCAATGGCTTATTGTATGTTGTGTACACCCATTCGCTGTATATTTTTTGCACCTTACAATTATCAAACCCGATATCTTCCCCTTTTTTAGCCAGCTCAGATTCTTGTTCGGCCTTAGTGCTGTTTTCTTTTTCAATCTTTTTTCGTTGAAGCTGGTCTTTTGCTGTAAAATCTTTTCTTAATGAATCAATGATAGCCGTTGCTTTTCTTAACCGAAAGCCAATGCCACCATCTTTGTCCATTTCTTCGAGGTTGATTTCTGCTTGTTTTCTGTATATATTATCAGTAGTAACCAAACCTGATTTCATTGTACTAATTTCTTTTGCCGACTTATTATTAAACGTTTGATATGCTTGTTCTGCTTTTTGTGCAATTGCCTGTTGATAAGGTACCAGGTCTTTTGCCAGTGACATACTTTTATCATTTACCTGTTTCTGAAATGCATCCCAATCGGCGGCGAGTCTCAATTCGTCTTCATAAGAAGTGGGAACCTCAGGCCGCACAAAATTTTGTAAACCCAATGGATTGGGGTCGGGGCGAAATGGAATGCGCATATCGCTTCCCTTGAGTTTATATCCGAGCTTACGCAGCTTATTTACTTTATCGAGAGAGTAACTATAAGCCAAAGAGTTTTTCATTTTTTCAATGGCCTGTGCTTTGTTGCCTTTGCTTTCCTGTATAAGACATTGCGTATAGTTGGCCTGAGGATGATAGGCAAATGCTTTTACCACTTTATCTAAGTTCGCATTAGCCTTATCCGTTTCGCCTAAGTAAAACCATGCCTGCCCCAGGTTATTCAATATGGTAGTGTTATCGGGATAAAGTTTGTTTAAATATTCCAGCAGCGGAATAGCTTTGTGCGGTGCGCCACTCATGCTTAGAATGGCGGCAAAGTTGCTCAGCAAGTCTGCATCAGTTACATTGTCTGTACATGCCTTTCCCATTATCACCACAGCCAATTCCAATTGTCCTGTTGTCCAAATTCCTAATGCTACATTGCCGATGGCTTCAGTAGAAAATTTATTGTTTTTGTAAGCGGTATAAATATTCTGCCCTGTCTTTTTTGCTTCGCCAGAAATTCCCTTATCAATATATTCGTTCAAGGATTTTATATAAGGCGGCAGCGTTGCAGAGGTCAATATTATTTTAGGAATGGCAGCAATAAGTGTTGCGTTTTTTGAGGGTACACTAAAAGCATCGCCACCTACGGCTGCCTTTACATCGGCATCGGTGGTTCCGGATGGCATTGAAGGAACAGTAGTTGATATTCCCATCTGCTCCATCATCTTTTTTTGTTCAGGTGTAAGCTTGTCTAAGTGCTGCTGCGCCTGTTTCATTCTATCCTGTACCTCTTTATTGTTGGTGGGATTTTTTGTTTGTGCTGCAATATTTCCGGCAAAAAGCAAAGCAATAAATAAAAC
>JADZFY010000030.1 GCA_020854215.1 Chitinophagaceae bacterium
GCATGACAAACTGTAGTGCAATGTTCAACATTGTACAATCGCTGAACATTAGCACTGCTGCTCAAGATATATTATGCCGCTTGTCATGCCGACCTAAGGAGGCATCTACACTTGCTGTTTCTGATACCAGCCAGCGTGTCATCTACTGGGAAGTAAATTTGTTGCGACAACTATATATACACCCATCTGAAGTTTTTGAAAATCAGTACTCCCTGAAAAGTGTATTTTCACTTTATTGCGCGACCACGCTCGGGGAATTTGAAATACACCCTATGCTGAAACGGGTTGAGGTACAATTTCATAATAATAATTAGGAATACCTGCCTCAACTATACTTGTTGCTGTTCCGGTAGTGCCACAGGCTTGTATAGTACCGGTTATTGTATCTGCACCCGCAGTAGTTCCGTTAGTCACCGTTGCCATTGTAATATTTAACGAAGTCCGGGAAACAGGGTGAGTAAGCAGCATTCCATTATTATCAAGGGTTAAATGAATAGGAGTTCCTGAACAAACAACGGAGGCCCTTGTAATATGTACTCAACTTTTATTTGTGTGGGAGTGTGGCGGCGAAGAAAGAGGGGGCATTGTCTGGTATTATGCGCTGAGTTCCTTGCAGGAGACCCGGCCGGGAGGAATTTTGCAAATAATTTAATGACACATGTAACGCCCAAACTTCCGTACCAAATCAAAAATGCCTATCTCTCTCCTTTATGAAAATTCTTTTACGGTTTTACTAACGGTGGACACTACCTGATCTACATTGATGGCTGTTCCCTGCTCCTGGCTTACCAATTCGCCCAACGGATTGAAAACACTGATGATATTGGAATGAGAAAAATCAATAGGAGAGATTTTTTTATACTTCATCGAAAGCACATTGGCAAATTCCTGGGTGTTGTCGGTATTTGAGGTGAGAAAGGTCCATTGTGGCGCATCCATTTTGTTGTCTTTGGCAAAGGCTTTTAAACGCGCCGGACTGTCTGTATCGGGATCTATGGAAACGAGTACGAGGTTAACCTTATCAATTGCTTTACGGTCAATCTTCTGCTCAATCGTTTTCATTTTAGATACCAGGATAGGGCAGGCTGTTTTACAACTGGTATAAATCATAACTACTACCAAAGTCTTTCCCTTAAGTGCTTTGAGCTGCAGGGATTCGTTGTTTTGATTGTGCCACTCGGAACTGAGATGGAAAATGGAATCGGAAGGAAGTATAGCAATTCGCTCTGCTTTTTTGTTTTGACAGGACAATAACAGCATTACGGAAAGCATCAAAGAAAAAAGAGTCCTCATAATTTTATTTTTTATTCGCGGCAAGGGCATTGCTGTCTTTCGCACATCTGAAGCCCAAATTGGCAACCGTGTAATTGGCTTTCAACGAACCGCGCAGGGCAAAACGCATAAACGCGGCATAGTTGAGCACATCGGTGGCCGACGTGGCACTGCCTGCACAAAAGAGTCCTTTGTCATCATACTCCCCCACTCTTGAGTCTTCGGTGGCCATCACCGAGTTAAAATCATCTGTCCATTCCCATATCAAATCAAACATATTGTAAACACCCCAATAGTTGGGAGCGGTTTTTTTAACAGCTTTAAACTGACGATCTTTTTGAAGATACAGGTCAACAATACGATTGGAGTACTCCGGCTTTTTGCGTGCGTTGGCAACTTTTTCGTCTGCCATGGCAACAAATTCCCATTCATCTAAAGTGGGAAGGCGTTTTCCAACACTTTTCGCATACGCTTTGGCGGCAAACCACGATATATCACAAACAGGAGCTTCTGGATCTGCATTATTGGGCAAGGTGGTGTCGCCGGGCCACAACTTCAGGTAATTGCTGTCTGCGTATACCTGTTTCACACGGGAGCGTTGCCATTGCGGGTTAGCTTTTACAAAAGCGAGGAACTCTTCGTTGGTCACCGCCCTTTCGTCTATGAGGAACGGAGGCACTTGTACCAACGCTGTATCTGAACCGTAAAATGGTTTATATTCCCCTCCGGGAATATAAACCATGTTTACAGTAGGGTGGGAGTTTTGCAGAGGTGTAGTAGTGTGCTGTTCAGTTGTTCCGTCATTATTCGCATCTTCTGCTGTTTTGTGACACGCAAAGAGTGCCACAGCTGCAATCAAAATGTATATACGGAATGTGCTAAACATCATTATCAAACTTTAAACATTATTTTCCTTTCTTGAAAATGGCATGATTTTCCTCACCCCTCACCTTTAATTTACCGATAGCGCCTTTATTGAAGGCTCTGGATAAGGAGTGATCTACCAATACGTATTCTCCGGGAACATCTACTTTAAATTCAACAATAGCCGCACCACCCGAAGGTATCATTGTGGTTTGTATGTTGTGGCTAACAGTTGAACCGCCTTCCAGGTATACATTGTCAAAAATTTCGCCGATCACGTGAAAAGAAGAAGTCAGATTCGGTCCGCCATTGCCCACAAATAATCGTACCGTTTCACCCACTTTCGCTTCGATTTGATTTTTTCCGAGTAATGAGCCTTTCTTTCCGTTAAACAGTACGTAATCAGGATTCTCGTGTATCGCTTTATCATTGTCAAATTCCAGCAATCCTTTTTTAACCCCCGACATTTTGGTGTAGAACTCACCCTGCATAATATAATATTCCTTGTCAACTTTTGGCAATCCTCCTGCAGGCTCTACCAGTATCAGACCATACATGCCGTTACCAATATGCATGGGCACGGGTGGAGCAGCGCAATGATATACATAAAGTCCCGGATTCAGGGCCTTGAACGTAAAGCTGGTTGTTTTACCGGGGGCAGAAGAAGTGGCTTCGGCACCGCCGCCAGGCCCGTTCACTGCATGCAGGTCAATGTTATGAGGCAGTACACTATTGGCAGCATTCTTTAGGTTCAGTGTTATCTCATCGCCTTCACGTACGCGAATAAAACTTCCCGGAACGGTGTTATTAAATGTCCAGAACGTGTAAGGAATACTGTCGGCTATAATGCCTTCCGTTTCGGTTGTTTCCAAATTAACGATGAGTTTCTTGGCACCACGATTCCCTATAG
The DNA here is from genome assembly GCA_020854215.1 of Chitinophagaceae bacterium. GTDB lineage: Bacteria > Bacteroidota > Bacteroidia > Chitinophagales > Chitinophagaceae > Agriterribacter. The sequence goes on from JADZFY010000030.1 coordinate 3,047, forward strand.
GTGCAGGTACATTAGGCGCTCCGGTTACCTGGGCTACTTCCGGCTCTCCGGTAGCTTCAGCCATTGCGCCTGCTTTGGTGTCCGGGCTTCCTGAATTAGACCGGCAACTGAAGAGTGCTATGGTGAGCACCGCTGAAGCGCTAAGTAAAAAATGTTTTGCTTTCATTGTGAATTTTGGTTTTGATTGTTATTTAAAATTTGGAACGCAATAATGTTGGATTTACGTTTATACTTACCCAGGCCCATTGCTGATACGGCTTTGCAGTAAGCGTTGTTTTCAAAAACTTTAACGTGGGTGTTGTGAAATAGGAAGAGTATCCTCCGGAAAGGGAGCTGAACTTATTGATTTTAAAGGAAAGCATTACATCTATCTCCTGCCCTAAATCTCTGTGATACGAATAAAAATCACTTTTAACAGCATTAGGTGTGAAGAACTGATGGGCGGTTACGCTAATTGCTAAACCGTTGATGGATTTAAAACCAACACTCAGGTAGGTATCGGATAAACCTACATTCTGGTGTCCGTTTCCGGCGTAAAAATAATCCATTGAACCGTAAAACTTATGACCCGTGTGGAAATAGGGATTAAATGCCTTGTTTTTTGTTTGGGTTACACCTAAATCGTTGCCAGTTAAAACGTCGGTACCTAACCCAAGTTGCCATTGTTTGTTAAGTTGCGTTCCAATATATCCTGCCACGAGTACAGCCGATGTTTTTATGCCGGAAATATTTTTTCCGCATTGATAATACGCTGCCAGATTTGCACTCAGTTTATTGCCCTGATGCGAAAAGTTTGCACCAACGGTATGGGTGAAATGTATAGCCGTATCCTTAGGTGCTGTGGCGTTTTGTAATCCTAAATTGGTTGCCAGCAGCGATAATTTCGATTGTTTATTCAGTTGCAGTCCGAGCCAGAGGGTTTGCATCCATTTGTAAGATAAGGCATCTGCAGTGCTGTACACATTTCCGGACGGATTATTGAGGTTATTACCGTAGAGTGTTTTGTAATTCTGGTTATAGGCAAAATATCCGCGTAAATCAGTTTTGTTATGACGGTATTGAACAGATAATGCGTCATGTGCGCGACCGCCCTGCGCCCAGTCCAGTTCGCCAAAGAATCGCTCGTTGTCTAATGAAATTACCTGTCGCCCTAATTTAATATTCCAGCGGGATGACAGGTTGAGTTTGCTCCAGGCTTCAAAAAGAGAGAGCCGGTTGCCGCTGTTTTCTGCTCCCTGAACCATATTGGCTTGTCCCCAAATACCCACGGTTTGCGGACTGATGCTTATTTCTAACTGGTTTTTATATTGGTAGTTCAGCGAAAGCCGAATGCGCTCACTGATTAATGCTGCTGTGTTTTCGTGAGGAAGCAAGGGGCGAAAGGCGCCATCTCTTATTTCCAATCGGGGCCGGAGTTGCGCGGAGATGGTAAACTGGTTGTCTGCTTCTGTTGTTTGTTGCGCCTTTAGTAATGACAACGAACTCAGTGTAGCGAGGAGGGAAAGTGAAAATGATAAAAGCTGTCTTTTCCTGAGCATGCGATTCGTTGGATTAATTTCCGCCGCAAAGGTGGTTCAGGATGTGATGGAACGAAATGACATCAGCGACAAACCAGTATGACAAAAATCAGGAAGTGAATCCTTTTTTATCATGCCGTAACCATTGTTATCCGGTAAGTTGCATGAATATTGTATGATGCCTTTCTACAGCACTCATTGCGTTTTGACTGCCACAGTGTGTTTCCGGTACGTGTTCTGAAAAATTTCCGTCATTAATATTCTATTTACTTTTCGTTTGAACAGATATGCTTAACTTCCTGCAAAATTTCAAAAACGATGAGCCAAAATTCAAAAAAGCAATCCAAAAACTCCCGCAGGAAATTCCTGCGTAATGCCTCTCTTGCGGCAGCAGGCTATTTTATTGTACCCCGTCATGTATTGGGCAGGGGATATGTGGCACCCAGCGATAAGCTGAATATTGCGGGTATTGGAGCGGGAGGAAAAGGAGAGAGTGATCTTACTTCTTTCGCAAAAAGCCCCAATGTAAATATCGTTGCGTTGGTGGATGTGGATGACCGTCAGGCGGTAAAATCAAGAAAAAATTTCCCTAATGCCAGGTACTATAAGGACTTCAGGGAAATGCTTGCTAAAGAAAAGAACAATATTGATGCCTGTTCCATTTCTACTCCCGATCATACCCATGCCGTTGCAACACTCGCAGCAATGCAGTTAGGCAAGCACGTGTACACGCAAAAGCCGTTGACGCATGATATTTATGAGGCCCGCATCCTTGCGCAGGCAGCTAAAAAATATAAAGTGGTTACGCAAATGGGCAACCAGGGTGGTTCCGGCGACGGCGTAAGACGAATGAAAGAATTGTACAATGCGGGACTAATTGGGGATATTGTGGAAGCACAGGCATGGACTAACCGCCCGATATGGCCACAGGGTGTTCCCAAACCTACGGGCGAGCATGCTGTACCCGAAGGATTGGATTGGGATCTTTGGTTAGGAACAGCTCCCATGGAAAACTATAATCCTGCTTACCTTCCTTTTAACTGGAGGGGGTGGTGGAATTATGGTACAGGAGCTTTAGGAGATATGGCCTGCCATATCATGGATCCTATTTACCGTATTCTTCCCATTGATTATCCCTCTTCGGCTGAATGTAGCATTGCCAATCAGTGGACAGGTATGAACCAGGAAGCTAACTATGCCGACAGTTGTCCGGTAGCTTCTATCATCCATTTGGAGTATCCGAGAAAAGATAAAAAAGCTACGCTTAAAGTATCCTGGTACGATGGTGGATTACTTCCCAAACGTCCGGATGAATTGAAACCCGACGAAGACTTTGGCAACTGGGATGGTGGTGTATTGTTTATCGGAACAAAAGGAAAACTGCTCGCCGATTGTTATGGTGCTAATCCCCGGCTGTTACCGCTTTCCAGGAATGAAAGTGCAAAGGCTGTGAAAGAAACCATCAAACGTGTACCGGATGAAAATCATTATTTACAATGGGTGAATGCCTGCATTGCCGGTTATGGCAAAGGAGAAACCAGTTCGCCATTTGAATATGCGGGTCCGTTTACCGAAAGTATTCTTATGGGTAACCTGGCTATACGAAGCGCTTTGTATATAGATCCAAAAGTGAGTGGCTGGGGAAGGAATAAATTTACAGGAAGGAAGAAATTGTTGTGGGATGCAAA
>JADZFY010000031.1 GCA_020854215.1 Chitinophagaceae bacterium
AATCATCGGCCTTCCGGCGATTTCAGAGGGGGAAAGTACAGCGCTTTTGAAGCTGGAACGCGGATACCCTTTATTGTTAAATGGCCCGCGGCAATCGTACCAGGAAAACGAACTGATGCTTTATTCAGCCAAATAGATGTGCTGGCTTCTCTTGCTGCATTAACCGGGCAAGCGCTCTCTGAAGATGAAGCGACCGATAGCTTTAATATGCTTCCGGTCTTATTGGGAAAATCAGTGAAAGACAGGCTTTATATCATTGAACAGGCTAATGCGCTTTCCATTGTGAGCGGAACCTGGAAATATATTGAGCCCAAAAACGGGCCCGCAAGAAATGATCTGGTGAATATTGAATTAGGCAATGATTCACAGCCTCAGCTCTACAATCTATTCAACGACAGGAGCGAAAAGATTAATGTTGCTGCCCGGCACCCGGAACGGGTTCAGGAACTGTCAAACCTGCTCGAAAAAATCAGGAATAGTACAAACGAACGTAAACGACAGCATTAACTTCCTTCTGCGCATTGTAAATCAACTTATTAGATCACCCGTTTTCCTATACGTTAAATCTGAAGTGCATAATGTCTCCGTCATCCACAATATAGTCTTTTCCCTGCACGGCTAATTTTCCGGCATCGCGGCAGGCCGCTTCCGATTTATATTGAATGAAGTCGTTGTATTTGATAACCTCGGCACGGATAAATCCTTTTTCAAAATCGCTGTGAATTACACCCGCAGCCTGTGGTGCAAGCATGCCTCTGGTGATTGTCCAGGCACGTACTTCCTGAACGCCCGCGGTAAAATAGGTGATGAGGTGGAGAAGGTGATAGGTAGAACGTATAAGTCTCGTTACCCCGCTTTCTTTTAATCCAAGGTCTTCAAGGAACATTTGGCGGTCTTCGTAACTGTCCATAACTGCAATCTCACTTTCAATGGCTGCACTCACAAATAATATTTCTGCATTCTCATCTTTCACCAGGTCTTGTATGGCAGCCGTATGTTTATTTCCGGTTATCACGCTTTTCTCATCCACGTTGCAAACATAAATAACCGGCTTTAACGTAAGGAGAAAGGTGTCTGCAATAAATTTTTCGGTATCTTCTTTACTTACTGAAAACGATCTCGCATTTTTCCCCTGTTCCAGATGTTGTTTCAATTGCTGAAGTATTTCCAAACCTCTTACCTGCTCTTTATCTCCACTGGTACGGGATACTTTTTCGATGCGGCTGATCTTTTTCTCAACACTTTCCAGGTCTTTCAATTGCAATTCGGTGTCAATGATTTCCTTGTCTCGTACCGGGTTCACACTACCATCTACATGTATCACATTGTCGTCGTCAAAACATCTTAACACGTGTATGATAGCATCTGTATTTCTGATATTTCCCAGAAACTGGTTCCCCAGGCCCTCACCTTTGCTCGCACCTTTTACCAGTCCGGCAATATCTACAATTTCCACCGTGGTAGGCACCACTTTCTGGGGTTTTACTAATTTCTCCAGTTCAATCAACCGTTCGTCGGGTACCGTTATTACCCCAACATTGGGTTCAATCGTGCAAAACGGAAAATTGGCTGCTTGTGCCTTCGCACTGCTTAACGCATTGAACAAAGTAGATTTTCCAACATTGGGTAATCCCACGATACCAGCTTGTAATGCCATATTTGATGTTTAGTGGGAAGCCTCACGGTAAAGCTTCCGGCTTTTTTAAAGGCGGCAAAGGTAACATTACACAGGCAATTTTAAAAACCAAAAACATCCAGGCTAATTAATATTTTGATGTGCCGGATCTTTTTTTTAGCCCGAAGGGCTGACAAGTGAATAGCCCCCTGCAATGCTGGGGGTAACAGGTAAAAATAGACAAACAACCCGCCGCGGCGGGTTGAATCTTTGAAAGTAATTGTAAATTGCAGATTCATCTTGCAACCTTTTAAAACCAATGAATTAAACACCATGAGCTATCGTCAGATTTTTTACCACATCATTTTCGGCACGAAATTTCGCAAAATGACAATTGCGGAAGACAATTGCGAGCAACTTTACAAATACATTTGGGGAATTGTAAAGAATAAGAAGTGCAAACTATACCGCATTAATGGGGCAGAAGATCACATTTATATTTTTTCAGATCTTCACCCCTCAGCTTCACTTGCCGATTATATTAAAGACATAAAAGTAGCCAGCAATGGCCGGATGAAAAGCAGCGGCTTATTTCCGAAATTTGAAGGATGGCAGGATAGTTATGGTGCTCTTACTTATTCGGTAAAAGAAAAAGATGTTATTATCAATTATATCAAAAACCAAAAGGAGCATCACAAAAAAGAAACATGCTATGATGAATTCAGAAGGCTCCTTATAGAGAATGGTGTTGACCCGAATCGTCCGGCGGCTTTGCGATGGTGCGGCCATAGCGAACCGTCGGATGAGTTTTGCCCTAAAGATAAAACAGAAATACTGAAAGTACAGCATTTGTTCGTCACCCCGCCATATTGCCAAACCGCCTGTAAGCAGCCGTTTTACTTTGTCAGCAAATTTAGCCCTTCAATATGCGTAAAATGCTTTATGTTCAATGTGTCCAATGTTATACCGTTTATAATTGCTGTAGCTGCAATGAATAAGTCTGGCTTGTCAATGGTCTTTCGTCGGTTTTTAAGTTGGGAAACAATATCCGCAGCTTGTCTTGCTGCCTTACTGTCAAAGTCCAAGACTGTGAATCTTGACAGCATTCCATCCCAGAATTGCAAGTGTTGTTTTGTCGCACCGTTTACTACTTCAAATTCCGTTACGCTGGAAATGTAAAGATGCTCGTAGTTTCGGAAGTGAGCTACTAATTTTGAATTTGTCTTGTCAGTCTTGCGGAAATAGTCAATCAAAATGGAAGAGTCCACCATTAGTTTTTGGTCCGCCATGCAGTAATGCTTTTTCGGTTTTCTTCGATCACTTTTATTTCTTTTTCAGAATAAACGGGTCCATTGAGAAGGTACTCAATAAATTCATCATTGTCTTCCTGTGCAGGCGGCTTATCATTAAGTTCCTGACGAAGTTTAGCCTTTTGAGCAGGTGTCAACTTCTTGACCAGTGTCAACAGTTGCTGAAATGGTACTTGTACTTTCATTTCCATGTTTCAAATTTACAACTTTCCTTTATAAAATGTCTGCCCCAAATGGCTGCTTACTATCGGGTTAACGAAAAATACCTGCGCTAAGCTAATCAACACAACCCGCCGCGGCGGGTTGTGTTGTTCATCTATCTTTTACCCTGAGTTACACTCAGGGCTATTCATGCCTGCCTACTTGCGGCAGGCCTGCCTACCGCAGGCAGGCCTGCCAGCCGTAGGCACGGTTTAAGCCCTTCGGGCTTTCCCCGGCACATCAAAATATTAATTAGCCTAATTCTATCCGGTAATAAGCGTATGCCTTAACCTTTGTATTTTGATTGAGTTTTAGTTAGAGATTTTTTTTCCGCATCATCGCAAATTCTTATTCGTTAAACAGCCTGTCGTGGATATCGCCCAAATCCTGCTCGAGTATGCGGGTGTATTTGCTGAAATCAGCGTCGTTGCCGCGTATTTTGGCAAGCT
>JADZFY010000032.1 GCA_020854215.1 Chitinophagaceae bacterium
TTATTAGGCCATCCTTTTCAACAAAAGAAAATGGATGCCGAAGATTTGATTTAAAGCGATAATTGTATTTTCGTGCCCAATTTTGAAATACAACCAATATGAGTTCGAAAATTACTGCCGCTATAACTGCTGTGGGCGGGTATGTTCCCGACTATCGCCTGACAAACGCGGAACTGGAAAAGATGGTTGACACCAACGACGAATGGATACGAACACGAACCGGGGTAGTAGAAAGAAGAATATTGAAAGGTAAGAACCTGGGTACCTCGGATATGGTTGTGCCTGCGGTGCAGCGTATTTTAGAGAAAAGAAAAATTGGAGCGGAGGAGATTGACTGCCTGATTGTGGGTACGGTTACCCCGGATACCATATTCCCTTCAACGGCTAATATTGCCTGCCATAAATTAGGTGCAAAAAATGCGTGGGGATTTGATTTGGCAGCCGCCTGTTCGGGGTTTCTATATGCACTAACAACCGGGGTAGCATTGATAGAAAGCGGAAGATATAAGAAAGTTGTTGTAGCAGGAGGGGATAAAATGAGCGCCATAGTAGATTATAGCGACCGTACTACCTGTATTATTTTTGGAGATGGCGCGGGCGCAGTGCTTTTAGAACCGAATACGGAAGGTTATGGCGTACAGGACAGTATTTTGAGAAGTGATGGCGCCGGAGGGCATCACCTGCACATGAAGGCGGGTGGTTCGCTGAAGCCGGCATCTATTGAAACGGTTACAAACAAAGAGCATTATATTTATCAGGAAGGACAACCGGTATTTAAACACGCAGTACGTGATATGGCCGATGTGAGCTATGAGTTGATGCAGCGCAATAACCTGAGTGCTGATGATGTGGCCTGGCTGGTACCTCACCAGGCGAATAAGCGAATTATTGATGCTACTGCAAACCGTATGGGTTTACCGCACGAGAAAGTGATGCTGAATATTCAAAAGTTCGGCAACACAACCGCAGGAACTATCCCTCTTTGCTTGTGGGAGTGGGAGTCGCAACTAAAGAAGGGTGATAATATTGTGTTAGCTGCATTTGGTGGCGGATTCACATGGGGGGCCACGCTGGTGAAATGGGCGTATTAGGGCATCTGGGATTTGAAACTGTTCGTAATTTTTTCAATCAGATTGGTTTCAATCATTTTTTGCGCCATTAAAATCATGTTCTTGAATGCCGGCCCATGCGAAATGCCATGACCAATAACTACCGGCTTATTTACACCTAACACCGGCACGCCGCCATATTGTTCAAAGTCAAAGCGGTCAAAATAGGCATCATGTATATTTCTGCGTTTAATGATGTCGTAAACACTCTCTGCCATCTTCAGCATGGCATTACCGGTAAAACCTTCGCAAACAATGACGTCAGACTTGTCCGTCAAAATATCCCTACCTTCTGCATTGCCAACAAAGTTAAGCAGAGGATTGTTGGCGAGGAGCGGATAGGTTGCCTGTGCCAGGAGGTTCCCTTTACCTTCTTCTTCGCCGATATTGAGTAAAGCCACCCTGGGTTTTTTAATATTCCATACATGCTGCACAAACAACGATCCCAAAACAGCAAACTGATTGAGGTTTTCCGGCTTACAATCTGAATTGATTCCCGCATCCAGTAAAAGCCCCAGACCGCCATTTTCCCGCGGCATGTATGCGCCTATGGTTGGGCGTGTAACCCCTTCAATGGGTTTAATGCTATATAATGCACCTACCAGCATGGCGCCGGTATTTCCCGCACTGATAAATGCATCGGCTTTTCCAGATGCTAAAAGATGAAACCCAATGGAAATTGAAGATTGTTGTTTTTCCTTAAGCGCCTTCGTGGGATGCTCGTGCATATCTATTACCTGCGAAGCATGAACAATGGAATAGCATCCCGGCTTCAATGGATGCTGTTGTAATAGGTTATGCAGTTGAGGTTCATCACCAATTAACAACAAGTGTGCAGGGATTGACACCTCCGACAAATACAACATTACTCCTTTAACGGCTTCAAGAGGCGCGAAGTCGCCACCCATCATATCTAAGGCGATATTCATGCAACAAATTTGAGGAAAATCTGAAAAATACAAATCCCAAATCCAAATAAAATTATTTATCCGGAATTGGGAACCAAATTAAAAAGGAGAAAAAGCTATTTAATTGGTGATTTTTCTACTACAACTTTTCCTTTGTAGTACAACTTTCCTTCGCTTACATGCGCACGATGACGTACATGCGATTCGCCGGTAGTGCTGTCTTTGCTTAAAGTCACGGTCTCAGCTGTATAATGTGTTCTTCTTTTTGCACTGCGCTGCTGAGAGTGTCTGCGTTTTGGATTGGGCATAACACCAAGTTTTAATTGTTTCTGAATTTGTCCAGATCTTTCCAGATCGGATTTTCATTTTCTGAATTGCGTTCATTTAGTTTCCTGAGTGTTTCCAGTGCTTCCTGGTTACACTTTGAACTACCATCCGGGTTTTCGCCGCAGGTATGTTGTAAGGGTATACTCAGATTAATAAATTCATAAATCCAGCCTGCTACATCAATATGACTTTCTGTTCTTGATATATAATATATATCCGGATCTTCTTCTGTCTCGTTCATGTCCTCCGGATTTTCAACCATTTTAACCAACACCTCAAAATCGTCCCACAAATTCTTGTCCAGCGTATTGCCGCACAAGTCGCAGGTTAACGCTACGGAACCTCCAATTTCGAATTTAAGCTGGAGAAAAGACGGCTTTTTATCTAAAACCATCTTAACCGTTACCCTGGCATTTGTAAAGTCCTGTGGTTGATAATCAACAAAGAACGTATCATCTATTTCAAAAACATATTCATGTGCTCCCGGCTTCAGTCCCACAAAAGCAATCTCATATTCATGCCGGTTTGCCATGCTTTTTGTTTTAAGGGATGCAAAGGTAGTGAAATAAGACGATAAAATAACATGATGCAATCATCAAAAGCCAATAAATTCCAGATTGGGAGGGTTGTTGTTTTTTGCACGGATATACAGCAGGTGATGAGGTGATTTAAGTAATCGGGGGTGTCTGCTTCAGTGGGTCAGGTTTTCCACGGAAAACTCCTACTCTATCCGGAATTTGTTAATCGTGCGGTTGACCCGGTTTGGTCTTCCATGAGCATGTTGTAGATTTGCGTAATTCAGCAATTTGAATATGAGTGGATTAAAACCGTTTTTACCGTCTGTTTGTCTTTTTCTGCTCCTCAGCGGATTGATCCTATTGGTGAAGCGCATGCTGCCTGAATACGGATTTGATGTGACTGTATTATTATGGGGAAATGGTTTTATGTTGGGGTTAAGTGTCATTTCTTTTTTACTGCAGCATAAAGCGGCAAAATCTGCTTCTCCGCAAGTGATCGTCCGTTACTTTTACATTTCTTTCATGGTTAAGCTCCTATTAGTGGCTACCATTGCATTGCTTTATGCTAAGACTACCACAAACGTAAGTAAGATATCGGTGATTACGTGTATGGTGTTTTACCTGTTGTATACATTTATTGAAATAGGCGGACTGATCAAAACCGGTAAGCAAAAAAATGCGTAAGAAGAAAGAAGCTCCACTAACTACGCTGGATGCCTATCTGCCCCCGGGTACTTATTCTTCGGTAATGCAATACCTGCAACATTATAAAGTTCATCTTACTATTACCAGGGAACGAAGAAGTGATTTGGGAGATTACAGGTTCGCTGTTCACGGGAAAAATCATCGAATTAGCGTAAACGGCAATCTAAATTCGTTTGCATTTTTGATTACACTGTTACATGAATTGGCCCATTTGATCGCATTTGAAAAATATGGCAACAGGATCGTATCTCATGGGCGGGAGTGGAAGTATGTATATGGAGAGATTTTGCGACAGTTTTTGCTGTTGAATGTTTTCCCTGAAGATATCGCCTCCGAAATTCAAACAACTATGGCTAATCCCGCTGCCGGCAGTTGTGCAGAAGACGGGTTACTTAGAGTATTGAGGAAATATGATCAGAAGCGCGATGAAAAGAAATTGGTGGAAGAAATTGAACTGAACGGTTCCTTTTCTACGGATGACGGCAGAGTATTTCGGAGAGGCGATCAGTTACGCAAACGCATCAGGTGTTTGGAA
>JADZFY010000033.1 GCA_020854215.1 Chitinophagaceae bacterium
AGCCGATTTTGAACTTGATGTAAGATAAAATGAGAGGAAAGTTAGTAATTGTTCAATTTTTTTTTCATCTTTGCAACGAATTGCTTCCTTTTACTCTCTACATAAAGCAACTCCCAATTTCCTAACCTCGGAAAGTTTGTTTCGAGTTTGATTAAATCAATCTTCCAGTATCGTTAATGTTTTACCGCTGGCGCTTTCACTTGTCATATGAACTCAGGTAGGCCGGTTTTGATTACTCTTTTTTAAATTCCAGTATTGTATTCAAAAGCCAGGTAATCGTTTTTCCGAAGTTAAATACTGTACTGTAGTATGAAAATTTTTTACGACAAACCCTTTACTGTTCCACGTTGGATCATTTTAATGGCTGATACGGTAATTGTAACGGCATCTTTTGTGCTGTCCTACTTTATCCTGGAGCAATTCCGTTTTTCATTTTTAGTACGCGGTCATTTTTTTATTCACGCCGGGCTTTTTAGCTTACTGTCTCTTGGAGTATTTTACTCTATGAGAATTTACAGTGGGCTTATACGTTATTCGAATACAAAAGACATGTTCAGGATATTTTCGGCTGTCCTTGCAGTTACTGCCCTGTATCCTGTTGTGTCGGTATTAATTGCAGGGCAATTGTATCATATTCCTTCTCCTGACATGCCTTCATTGCTGGTGTTGAACTTTTTTATCAGTTCTTCGTTGTTGATTTTATTTCGAACTTCCATTAAAGAAATTTATATCCTCGCCAAAGGAAATGCAATGACAGATGTGAAGAGGGTTTTGATATACGGTTCGGATCAGCAGTCTATTCTTATTAAACAAGCCATCGAGTCGGCTGGTCAGCATAAGTACGTAGTTAGCGGTTTTATTCAGTCCGGCGGGCATAAGATTAATAGTACGATTGAACAAAAGAAAGTTTATCACGTACGTGAACTTCCTGAATTGCATAAAAAATTAACGATTGACAAACTTATTCTTCCAAATACCCAATGGGGTCAGTCGGAGTTCAGAGCAATTATAGATTGCTGCCTGAATTTGGGAATTAAAGTGCAAACAGTACCGCCGTCGGAACAGTGGGTAAGTGGTAAACTCAGCCTCGGTCAAATGCAGGATCTCAAAATCGAAGACCTGCTCCCCCGTAAACCCATTGAGATTAACAATGAGCTGGTGTCAGAAGAAATATTAGGTAAAAGAGTGTTGATTACCGGTGCGGCGGGGTCTATAGGCGCAGAGATCGTAAGACAGGTTATGTCTTTCCATCCCGAAATGGTTATATTATGTGATCAGGCAGAATCTCCTTTGCATGAGATCCAATTGGAGATGGAAGAGAAATACCCTTCGGCCAAAATAAAGACATTCATTGCCAGTATTAGGAATTTAAGAAGAATGTTGATCCCATTCAAAGAGTATCGTCCTAACATCGTATTTCACGCTGCTGCATATAAGCATGTTCCGATGATGGAAAAATATCCGGAAGAGGCCATTCTGACTAATGTGATGGGAACAAGAAATATGGCGGATTTGTCGGTATGTTTCGGTGTGGAGAAATTTGTAATGATATCCACCGACAAAGCGGTTAATCCCACAAATATTATGGGTGCATCTAAGCGTATCGCTGAAGTATATGTTCAATCTTTAAATCACGCTTCTAATAATCCGCCTGCTGCGGAGTTTCTTTCCAGGTTGGTTCAGGACGACGACGATGAGTCTATTACAGTAACGGCTAATGTCAAAACAAAATTCATTACAACACGGTTTGGAAATGTATTAGGCTCAAATGGATCGGTTATTCCAAGATTCCGCACCCAAATTCAGCATGGCGGACCTATTACAGTAACACATCCCGATATTACCCGCTATTTTATGACCATACCGGAAGCAGTTCAACTGGTATTAGAGGCGGCTACTATGGGACATGGCGGTGAAATCTTTGTTTTTGATATGGGTGAGCCTGTTAAGATTAAGGACCTGGCGGCTAATATGATTAAGCTTTCAGGATTGGTTCCGGATAAGGATATTAAGATCGTGTATACAGGATTGCGCCCCGGCGAAAAATTGTACGAAGAGTTATTGAATGAAAAGGAAAAAACGCTGCCTACCCACCATGAAAAAATTAAGATTGCTAAGGTGGTTTCGCGGTCCTATAAAGAAGTGCTTAATGATATTGAAGGTTTAACCGATTTGTGCAAGCAGGGAGATCAGTTCAGACTGGTAGGAAAAATGAAGAATATCGTTCCTGAATTTATCAGTAATAATTCTGAGTTTTCGAAACTGGATGAAGTGAAATCGAAAAAGAAAGTATTGTTTATTCCGGCTTTTACCAGTTCTCTAAAAGTGTAAAAACTGAAAATTTGTGAGATGTTAATAAGGGATGAAACTCTACGGAGTCATCCCTTTTTTAATTTTGTTATTCCGGTAGCCAACGCTGAGATTTCAATCTGAATTGTAGGTGTAAGATCGTTCCTGTTGTACCGCAAGTTTACGTGTTCAGCAATTGTAAGTTATTGGTTTTGAAGTTACATTTACTATCGCGTATAGTTGGGAGCTTCTCTTGTAATTTCTATATCATGTGCGTGGCTCTCATTCATGCCGGCATTGGTAATTTTAATAAACTGTGCCGTTTGCAAAGCAGCAATATTGGCTGCGCCACAGTATCCCATCCCGGAACGTAAGCCTCCGGTGTATTGATAAACAATTTCACTCAGGTTGCCCTTAAAGGCTACCCTGCCTTCTATTCCTTCGGGAACATATTTTTTAATATCTGCCTCAACGTCCTGAAAATACCGGTCTCCGCTTCCCTGTCCCATAGCACCCAAAGAGCCCATGCCCCGGTATTGTTTGAATTTCCTTCCTTCGTATATTATTGTATCGCCGGGACTTTCTTCTGTTCCTGCAAAAACGCTGCCCATCATTACAATATTAGCTCCTGCGGCGAGTGCCTTAACCATGTCTCCGGTGTATCGTATGCCGCCATCAGCAATTAACGGAACATTGAGTTTGTGAAGCACCGAGGCGGCTTCCATAATAGCAGTAATTTGCGGAACTCCTGCACCAGCCACAATGCGTGTTGTACAAATAGACCCTGGACCAATACCTACTTTAACGGCGTCAGCACCTGCTTCTGCCAATGCCTTAGCTCCGGCAGCGGTTCCAACATTTCCTGCTATGACCTGGAGTTTTTTAAAATTCTTCTTCAGTTTCTTCAGCGATTCAACTACTTTGGCACTATGACCATGTGCGCTGTCTAAACAAACAATATCAACTCCTATTTGTTGAAGTGCGGCGGCCCTGTCCATCAGATCGGCCGTAATACCTAAAGCAGCACCGGTAAGTAAACGCCCGAATGCATCTTTTACTGCATTGGGGTGGCTTTGCAACTGCAATATGTCCCGGTATGTAACCAGCCCGGTCAATTGTCCGTTTTTGTTGATAATCGGAAGTTTTTCGATTTTATATTGGCTTAGTATTTTTTTTGCCTTGGATAAGTCGGTTCCTTCCGGAGCGGTAATCAAATTTGCAGAGGTCATCACGTCACTCACTTTTTTCTTCAGCGTCGTTTCAAACCGGAGATCCCTGTTGGTGAGTATACCCACTAATTTTTTATTAACGTCTACTACCGGAATACCGCCAATCCGGTTTTCACGCATTAATTTCAACGCGTCGCCAATGGTAGCATCTACGTGAAGCGTTATCGGGTCGAGTATAAGTCCGCTCTCACTTCGTTTCACTTTACGAACTTGTTCCACCTGCCTTTCAATAGGCATATTTTTGTGCAGAATACCTAATCCTCCTTCTCGTGCCAACGCAATAGCCAGGTCTGCTTCCGTTACGGTGTCCATAGCCGCAGACAAGAGAGGAATATTTAAAGTAATGCTTTTGGTAAGTCTTGAACGGATATCTACATCCCGTGGCAGCACCTCTGAGTACGCGGGCATCAGAAGTACATCATCGAAGGTTAATCCTTCACCGAAAAATTTTTGTGAAAACTTGTCTTTAGCGGAGTTGATTATTGTTGCCATGTGCAAAGATAGGGTAGCAGATAAATAGTATCCAAATTTAGTTGCTAAAGGAGCAGGTTCGGGTAGCATAGAATGTAAGGTTGGGATGGCGTCTTTAAAGAAGTTTATAAATTTTGCCTGGCAAACTGGAGATGATTCCCTGTAATTCGAGGTTCAAAATAGCGCCAGCCACCAGGCTGTGGCTGAAATTGCACATGGGAATAATTTCATCAAGTGAAGCTGTTCCTTTTTCAGACAGGATATTGACTACTGTTTTTTCCTCATCCTTTAGTTCTACAAACAATTCCTTTTGAACCATGCGCTTTTTAGTTGGCACATCGCACCAGTTCATAAACTCCATCAGGTCTTTGCCGGAAGTAGTAAGAACAGCTTTATTGATTTTAATCAGGTGGTTACATCCCGAACTCTTAGGATCCGTTGTTTTTCCGGGAAATGCAAACACATCTTTATTGTAGTTGTTCGCCAGTTCAGCGGTAATCATGCTGCCACCATTGGTTTGCGTTTCTATTACAAGCGTGGCATCGGCAATGCCGGCTACAATTCTGTTTCTTTTTGGGAAATTTTGTTTATCCGGGTTGGTACCCGACATAAAATCGGTGAGCAATCCGCCGTTAATGGTCATTTCCTTTGCGAGCGATTTATTGGCGGAGGGATACATTCTGTCGAGTCCATGTGCTAACACACCAACAGTGCTTAATTTGTTTTTCAGTGCTGCCTTGTGCGCCAGGGTATCAATACCATAGGCTAACCCGCTTATCACCAACACATCGCAATGCGCTAATTCTTCCATTACCTTTAATGTCAATTCTTTTCCATAGGCCGTGTGATTTCGGGTACCGATAATTGAAATGATTTTTGGATGATTGAGATTCGCACTTCCCTTAAAGTATAAAAGCGTGGGCGCATCGTAGCAGTGCAGAAGCCGCTTCGGATATCCCGCGTCGGTTTGTTTGAATACAGAAATCTTATATTGGTCAATAAAACGAAGTTCTTCTTCTGCACGCCGGAAATCTGTGAATGATTTAATACTTTTTGCCCGAATAGTACCAATGCCGGGAAATTTGTCAAGGTGCGATTTGCGGGCTGTAAATATTTTCTCTGCGTCACCAAAATGCTGTAACAATTCACGTGCATGTACATCTCCAATTTGAGGTACCATAGTTAGCGCAATATGGTAAAGAAGGTCGCTGTGCATTGTATTAAAAATGCAGGTGTTTCTTCAAAAATAAATAGAATCATCGTATCTAAAGCAGGAAAATCAGAGAAGAAAATCTTTCGGGTGGATAAAAAAAACCCTCCTCCGACAAATCGGGAGAGGGGTACTAATCTTTTAACCGTTAACCATTAAACCTTATCCTATGAAAAATCGAATGTAAATCATTTTTTGATAATATTACCGGACTCGTGAGAGATTTTTTGTTATAAAGTGATAATGTTACAAATTGTGCCGGATTGCGGATTTCACCGCTCCTATGCGGGAAATAACAGCGTTGTAACGTGTTTAATTATTTCTCATTTTTGTTCCAATGAGTAAAGCATATTTCACTTTCTTACTTTTGATAAAATTTTATTATAATGAAGTTCAAGCACTATTTTAAGGTGTTGCTTAGCAATTATTTTGTAAAAATCAAGGAGGGCCCCCTGAAAGGCAGAAGGTGGGCAAGAGTTACTGGTAGAAAGTATATTCATGGCAGGGAAGAACCATACAAAACCGAAGCTTTCCTGGCTAATTTCAAAAAAGGAGAGGTTTTTTTTGATATAGGCGCACATATTGGATACTTTTCGTCCATGGCTTCTGTGATTAATGCAGGGGAGGGCAAGGTGTTCGCATTTGAACCGAGACCAATGAATATTCGGTTCTTCAAAAAGCATATGGCGCTCAACGGCTTCTCTGATGTAACACTGTTTGAAACTGCTGTAGGTGATACAGATAAAGAGGTTCGGTTTGACTCAAACAAGGGGTCTGCAACCGGACGAATAGACCCGGAGGGAAATCTTAACGTTAAACAGGTTTCCATTGGACGGATGGTGAAGGATGGCAGTTTGCCAAACCCCAGTTTTGTGAAGATAGATGTAGAAGGTGGGGAAATAGGCGTATTAAACGGCTTGGAAGAAGTAATTGCTTCGGCAAGACCAAAACTGATTGTTGCAACCCACAATCCGGAATGCCATGCATTTGTACTGCAATTTCTGAATCGGCACAGGTATAATTATACCATCCTTAACCCCGGCGCAGTAAAAGGAGATACCGAAATTGTTGCGCTTCCCGCCAATACATAACGAGGAACTTAAATTTATAGAGAGTCGTTTTATATACTGTTAATCATCAGTATACCTTGATAATCAACATCAATATTTCACCCGAATGTCCCCGTTATTCGGGGGAGGTGGCATTGAAATAACTGTGATAACCACATCGGTTCCTCGCCAAAAAAAAAGGGCTGGATAGACATCCGGCCCCGTTTCTAAATCCAATATCCTATGAAAAACCAATATATAGACCACCAATGCCGAATAAACGTTGCACTCTGTTTTATTTATTTTTTATTATTTCTTTTGCCGGCTGTTTAATGAGCCCGGCTTGTACTATGCAAAATTTTTGGAGGAGAGCATGGAAGGGGAGAAAATACCCGAGTATATTAAAGAAAAAGGGCTGGATAGACATCCGGCCCCGTTTTAAATCCAATATCCTATGAAAAACCAGATATCTAACGATGTAGCTGATTTTTATATTGTTGCAACGGAAAAATTATTTCCAGGTTTGAACAAAATTCTTTCGGTAGGTTTCGAACGGTGTTTTTCCAAAATGTCCTTCGCCAAAATATTTCAGAATAAGCTCCATATCGGCAGGTTTTAAATAACCCGGAATTACCTGCGGCGCTGAACCATCTGCGGGTAAGATAACTGTTGAAGGATACGATAGCTGTCCTCCGGTTAAATGAATGGCATAATCATTTACCCTGTACCTTTCGTTGTATTTAAACTGTTGTCCACGCCAAGCCACCACGTCTTTTGTTTCGGCATTTAACTTTACCGGGTAAAAGTTTTGTTGCAGATATTGAATTACATTCTGGTTGCTATATGTGTTTTTGTCCATTACTTTGCACCAGCCACACCAGTCCGTATACAAGTCAATTATAACAGCTTTCTTTTGCACTGCAAGCCGTGTTTCCGCTTCCGAAAGCGTCAGCCACTGTAGTTTTTCAAGGCGGGCATTTGAGTCAGCGGTATCAAAACGATGCGCGGGAAAACCAGCAGGTGCATTACTGCCAGGCACCAGCAGGCTGAGAACAACAGAAAGTAAAAAAATGCCGGATATTTGCATGGAATTTATTTAATGCTGCAAATATAACTCAGTTTTGAAGCGAAAAATTGTTATAGCCGTTACGGGGGCCAGCGGATCCTTGTATGCGAGGCAACTGTTAAACAAGTTGTTGGAAATTCCGGCACAATGGAACGAGCTTGCGCTGGTGATTACCGACAATGCCAAAGTAGTATGGCAAACCGAACTTGGTGAAAGTTCCTTCAATCAAACTTCGGTTAAAATTTACGATAAGAACGATTTTCATGCGCCTTTTGCTTCAGGCTCCGGCCAATTTGATACGATGGTGATTATTCCCTGTTCTATGGGTACTTTGGGAAGAATAGCCGCTGGCATATCCAACGACCTTATTACAAGAGCTGCTGATGTAATACTTAAGGAAAGGAGAAAACTTGTTTGCGTGGTAAGAGACACGCCCTATAATCTTATGCATATCCGCAACATGGAAACGGTTACTCTTGCCGGT
This sequence comes from Chitinophagaceae bacterium, assembly GCA_020854215.1. Classification (GTDB taxonomy): domain Bacteria; phylum Bacteroidota; class Bacteroidia; order Chitinophagales; family Chitinophagaceae; genus Agriterribacter. The sequence continues at coordinate 7,799 of JADZFY010000033.1, forward strand.
GGAATTATTTGCCCCGCTACACCGTCTTTTTATAGTCGTCCGCAAACTATTGAAGCGGTTGCAGCAACAGTAACAGACAGGGTGCTTGATCTGTGCGGATTTACTATTGAGTCGTTCCGGTGGGGTGCAGATGAGGCAGACACTGCGAATGGTCATCCTTTAAACGATGCAGGTGTTTAAAAAAAAAATTTGAACTGCAGGTTACCATTCCTTTGTTTTGGTTCAAAAATAAAAATGAGAAAAGGCTATGATTTACAAAAGTCTTAATTTACTTTTGGTATTGCTTTATTAATTCAGCATGCTTCCCTGTTTTTGACGTTCCTGTTTTTCCGTACACTACCAATAAAGCCCTGTGGATGCTGATGTACCGGAAGTTTACCTCCTTCCTCTTCCATTGAAAAGCCGGGTAAAATAAACCTCAGATACGCATCCCTTACACTAATGCGGTAATGTTCTAAAAAGTGAATGTTTGTTTCCTGCCTGGAAATGTTTCTCCCTTTCCAAATCATTTTAATAACACATGGTATGACTTAG
>JADZFY010000034.1 GCA_020854215.1 Chitinophagaceae bacterium
GTAGACACGTAATGTTTTATGCCCAACAAATCCGCTACCAACTCGGTTGCGGCTCCGCACTCATGATGAACAACTTTACGCAGTTTTCCCTGCGAGGGGTGTTGCAGAAAATCAGAAAAGAAATCTTCTGTTTTATCCATTCCCCCCACCGTATTGGCAGAAATAAAACCAGTTCGCAGATTAGTGAAATCGTTTATTCCGGCGCGTTCAACGGCCTCCTTTACTGCGATAGCCGAGAGTAATGCCGTACGGCTGATATGAGCGGGTAGTCCAGCTTTGACAGCCAGTTGATCATTACTCATTTTCACTTCAGCTACGGGTAATTTATGACGATGTGCCGATTGGAGAAACTGCATTTCTCCCATCCCTGCAGCCGAATTTTCAAGCGCAGCAAGATTTTCGGCAACCGAATGCCCGATAGGTGAAATCACACCTGCACCTGCAATAAATACGGGGAAATTCATGTTATCGGATACTACACCGCTTTAGGCTGGTGCTCCATAATATACTGTGCCATCGTTCTCACCGAGCGAAACACGCTCTGACCTTCTTCGGCATTAGCCAGTTTTATTTTGTACTCCTGCTGCAACAAAACAATCAGCTCCAGTGCATCAATAGAATCGAGCCCTAACCCTTCCACAAAAAGCGGCTGGTCATTACCGATATCTTCAGGCTTTAAATCTTTCAGGTTCAGTTGTGCGATGATCTGTGCTTTCAGATCAGCCATTAATTTCTCCATTAGTTTCTTCAAAAATTTGATGAATATGCGCTGTATCAAATGGCAAAGTTAGCTCGCCGCTGCACTTTTCAATAAGGTAAACCACGGCTTTATACCCTTCACCCAAACACTCCACCCATCCGCAGATGCATGCATCCACCCGTTTACGATTGAAAAGATCCTGCACATAAAACTGCATAAAGTCTGCATCGAACCGATCGCTCACAAAAAACGCATTCTCCCCCTTGCACCGGTGCCTGATACTTACTTCGCCAATCACAATATTAGGCAAAGTATATACAAATTGAGCCGGACTGGGGATGTTTTTAACGGATTCGAAGTAATGAAGGTCGGCATCTAAACTGGAGTTTGCGTTGCTGAATACCAGTCCCACATTTTCCGCGCCGTATTGGTCTGAGATTTTTCGGCTATTCAGCAAACAGTCTACCGCCAGCAACCCGAGTTTGCACAGATGGTCCATTTTGTAAAACTTCGGATAATCTGGCTGCAAATATTTATAAGCCGACAACAAAAAGTTACCGGCACTATCGGGATTTGCCAAATTCAAAACCGGTACGCCATTTTTACAAATCCTGCCCGGGCTAATATTACAATATCCCGTGATGTATGTTTGAAGTTTAAACAATATGCTCTTTTTTTCGGAAGAGGCAATGCTAACAACGCTCGCTTTTACCTCTTTACCATCGTAAAACGGAATGCTTATTCGTCATTAAGCATTTCCCGTAAAGAAATAATTCGTGCCAGTTTACTTAGCACCGTGGCGTGCTCACTCACATAAGGGTTTGAAGTATCCCAAACATACCCGGCCAAAACGGAACAAATCTGACTTTTTATAATAGGGTCCTGATCATCAGCAAAGAAAATGGTGTGCAGAGAGCCATCGTACCAAGCCATGATATACGACCTGAAGGTATCTATACCCTGCATCATCACGTCCATGTATTCTTTCTCCCAATTCACCTTTTCTCCCTTAAGTGTACGAATCACCAGTTTGGCAGCTAACTGGCTGGAAACAACGGCCAAGGTAACCCCTGATGAAAACACAGGATCCAAAAACTCGGTTACATTTCCGGTAAGCACAAAACCGTTGCCATAAAACTTTTCGGTAGTGGTTGACCAGGATTGCAATGTTTTGGGTTCAAACACCAGTTCCACATCTTTAAACCTTTCTTTCAGATATGGTTCTGATGCAATCATGGCTCTAAATCTTTCTTCGGGTGTGCCGGTGAAGCCATCAATGAACTCGGGGAATCCCACAAAACCCAGTGAGGTAACGCCGTTAGCAAAGGGAATAATCCAAATCCATACCGACTCTTTATGTACAACAATAGTAATCCGGTTGGGCTCATCTGCCATGTCGCGCCGGGTATCCACCGTATGTGCAAACAACGTTTTTCGCGCAGGAAGCGTTGAGGGGCGTTCCATATTAAACATCCGGGGTATTACCCGTCCGTAGCCGCTTCCGTCAATGATAAACCGGGCCTCAATATGCCGTTTATTTCCCTGTGCATCTTCAACAGTAGTAACCGATTTGCCATCATCATTAAAAACAATATGGGTTACCGAAGTTTCATACTCCACCGGGACCCCCATTTCCGCAACGGTTCGGGCAAGGGTTTGATCAAAGTCGGCGCGTTGTACCTGCCAGGTATGCGTCCAGCCCTGTGTAAACTGGTCGGCAAACTGGTAATCGCAAACTTTTCCATTTTTCACAAATTTTGCCCCATTTTTTTCCTGAAACCCCCGGGCGGAAACTGCATCCAGGAATTTAGCTTCTTCCAACGCCTCCATACAACGGGGCAACAGGCTTTCGCCAATAACAAAGCGGGGGAATTTCATTTTTTCAACGATCCTAACCTTATATCCTGCCTGATGAACA
>JADZFY010000035.1 GCA_020854215.1 Chitinophagaceae bacterium
CCGGGTTTAAAGTTAGCCAGCAGGCAACCTTTCTTATTTCTCAGGTAATATCCGCCCCAGGGGTAGGGTGCCTGTGAACGTCCGCCGCGTGCGGCATATTCCCACTCAGCTTCTGTAGGCAACCTGAAGTCCGACTCCTGCGTTCTATTCTGTGATTCAAGGAAACTGTTTAAATATTTTGTTCTCCACTCCGCAAACGCCACTGCCTGTTTCCAGCTCACACCTACAACCGGGTAATTGCCAAACGCAGGGTGAGAAAAATATCGCTTAGACATGGGTTCGTTGTAAGAGTATGAAAAGTCTCTTATCCAAACTAATGTATCTGGATAAACGGGTATATCCTTTTTAACGATAAATTTAGAGCGGGGTTGCGTTGCATTTTCCTTACGTGAAGCTTCCTTGTAATCAAACGTTTCTGAGTGATACACCATTTTGGCTGCATCTAACTCTTTTTTGCCGAAAATTCGATTGTCCGGAGAAACGATCATAGCATCTAATTGCTCTACCGTTTTAGGATCATTCCATTTAATAGTCTGAATTTTCTTCCAATCGAGGCTATTACCATCTTTAGATTTGTAGCCGAGCTTATCGCCGGCTATAGAATCACGTACCCAATTTACAAACTGGCGGTATTCATTGTTGGTGATTTCTGTTTCATCCATCCAAAATCCACTGATAGTAATTTGCTTGTTACGTGCAGTAAATGCATAATTAATATCCTCATCGCTGGCTCCCATGTGAAAGGTTCCCTGAGGTATATACACCATTCCCGGAGGTTTGGGTAGCGTATATTTTCCGCCTGGGGCCACGCCATGCAACTGGCCATCTTTCGGTAAGCCTTTAGAGGATTTCAACTTGCCACAACTTGCAAACACCGTACTTAGTGCAGCAATTATAACGAGGTTAAATAACCGGCTTTTCATTTTCATACAAATAGCTTAAAGGGTATATGGACAAATATAGATGAAAAATTAATTTAAACTTTTCGCACTTAAAATATTATATTTTTTTTAGCGTACAGCCCGAAAAATACGCGGAAATACAAGTGATATAAACGATAGCTACCTCAAGTTATTGTGTTTGCCGACCTTTATCTTTTCAATTCCAGTTCAATGAGTTGCATCAATTTTCCCACCTTTTCTACGGGTTGCCTACACGTGTAATTCCTGCACAAATAGATGAAAGTTTTGTCCTCAACAAACCGACTGGTCAACAAAGGGTAATCCGTATTATCTCCAGGTCCAGATTGTATCATTTTATTTGGCAAAAAATGTGCAACAATATCTGAGGTAACCTCTTTATAACGGTTCCCTACGACGGCTATTTCATTTAACCCGAAAAAAATATCGTACAAAATCGTAGCCCACATGCCAAAAGATGTTGGATACTTTACCATTATTGCACCCAGGGAGTCACACATACCTGCTGCTCTTGCTTGCCATTCCGTATTTTCAAAAACAAGTGACAAATAATGCAAATTCCAAGCCATAATTGAATTGCCGGAAGGTGTGGCGCCGTCAAATATTTCCTTCGTCCGCAAAATGATATCCTTCTGGTGCTGATGGGTATAGTAAAAGAATCCTGTTTCAGGCTCGCTGAAATTATCAATAACAGTTTCCGTCAAATGTTTTGCCTTTAACAGGTACTCCTGGTTAGCCGTAATTTCCTGCAAGGCGATCAGTGCCTGGATCAGAAAAGCATAGTCGTCCAGAAATGCCGGATATTTGCCTACGCCGTTTTTTACAGTGTGTAACCAATTTTTTGAATCGTTATCCGCAAAAATGCGAAATAAATAACTCATGTTTCTTTCGGCGAGTACACGGTAATTTTCATCCCCTAATGCCGCGTACGCTTTACTGCAGGCGTAGTTCATCAGCGCATTCCAGTTCAGCAAAACCTTATCATCCAGTATCGGAGAAATTCGCTTGCTTCTATTTTCGAGCAACCTGGTTTTGCCATCGTGTAAAGTCGAATTCAACCTATCCACCTCCCATCCATGTTCCGCGGCGAATTCTATGACTGGCTTTCTAACATTCAAAATATTCTTTCCGTCCCAATTCCCTTCCTCTGTAACATCATAATATTTACAAAAAATCGCGGCATCTTCATGTAGTAAGTTGTCAATTTCTGATTTTTCCCAAACATAGTACCTGCCTTCCACGCCCTCACTGTCAGCATCCAACGCCGAAAAAAAACCATAATCCTGGTTCATCAGCTCTCGCTCTACAAAACTCATAGTTTGTCGTATGGTTTCGGCATACAACGGAGTCTTCGTAAGCTGGTAGGCTTCGCTAAGCGCAACAATCATTAAGGCATTATCATACAACATTTTTTCAAAATGGGGTACCAGCCATTCGCTATCTGTTGCGTATCGAGCAAACCCACCTCCCAATTGGTCATATATCCCCCCTGTAATCATTTTGTTCAGACTCAGTACGGCCTGCTGTAATGCCTGCTCATTTTGAGAATAATAATTGTGTCGCAGGAGAAACTGAATTGAAAACGTTTGTGGAAATTTCGGTGCCCGTCCGAATCCGCCATCTCTGGTGTCAGCAGACTGCATAATATGCTCAAAAGCAGAATCAAAATCTTCGCGCGTTCGTAGGCTCCCATTATTTTTGGGGGGGACAATACCAAAGGCATTGGACTTTGTTAGATGACCGGTTAAATTTTCTGCCTGAGATTCTATTTCACTGCGTTTGTCCCTAAATGCGCTAGCAACGCTTACTAATACCTGTTGCCATGATGGTCGGCCATGTCCGGAACGCGGAGGGAAATATGTGCCTCCGTAGAACGGTTTTTTAGACGGAGTAAGAAATACATTTAATGGCCAACCACCGCTGCCGGTCATCGTTTGCACGGCGTTCATATAGATTTGGTCAAGATCGGGTCGCTCCTCCCTGTCAATTTTAATATTGACGAAGTGTTCATTCATAATGGCGGCAACAACTTCATCTTCAAAACTTTCTTCCTCCATTACGTGGCACCAGTGACAGGCCGAATAACCAATACTAATGAGTATAGGCTTGTCTTGTTCCTGGGCCAGCCGCAGTGCTTCCTCTCCCCAGGGATACCAGTCAACCGGATTATGGGCATGTTGAAGCAAATAAGGGCTGCTTTCATTTTTGAGATGATTGGAAAATACACCCATTCGGCATTATGTAGGAAGAAAAACTATATATGATTGTGATTGCTCAAATACTTTTCAAGCGCAGCTACCATGGATGGGGATTCGGGGGCTGGTGCCTTTATATGCAGCGTTAATCCGGCTTCTTCAATTGCTCTGGACGTATTGCTTCCAAATGCCCCGATTTTCGTTCCGTTCTGTTCATACTGGGGAAAGTTCTCCAACAGGCTTCTCACGCCGCTCGGAGTAAAAAAGCAAATCACGTCAAAATCAGCTTTTGAAAATAAATGCTTCACGTCATTGCTAATTGTTCGGTACATAAACGGTGTGGCAAATTCGCAATTGTTGGCCTTTAGCCAGCTTACAATGTCGTTATCCTGTTGGTTCTCTGAGCATGGATACAAAAACTGCTCGTTCTCCTTGTGCCTGGTAATAACATCAAAAAGGCTCTTGTTTGTACCATCGGCCCCGTAAAATACTTTACGTTTTCTGTATAGAATAAATTTTTGCAGATATAAGGCCACAGCTTCAGTGATACAAAAGTACTTGGTGTCCTGCGAAACAGCCACTTTCAATTCCTCACAGGTCCGGAAAAAATGGTCTATTGCGTGTCTGCTCGTGAAAATAACCGCACTGTATTGACTAATGTCAACCTTTTGTTTACGAAAATCTTTCGAAGGTATACCCTCGAGCCTGATAAACGGACAAAATTCTAACTCCACACGAAACTTCCTCTCCAATTCAAAATAGGGGGATTTATCTGAGTCTGGGCGCGGTTGGGTTATTAGTACTTTCTTAATAGTCATAGTAGAACTGCTTACTTCGATTTTCTCGTTGTTTAGCGATACGGTTGTCGTTATCAGGCTATGATATTCGCGGCAAAGCTACGAACTTCTTGTAAAAAATTGTAATAGTAGTTTGTATATAACCAAAACCGGGATAATTTCAAATCCGCACACGTACAAAAAAAGATGGAAAATACTTATTCTTAATTCGTTTCTGAATCCCGCAAAGGAAAGTACAAACCTGTATATCAGCAATGCCAGTAGTAAAGCCAGTGAAATTGTAAACGCCACTTTTTGAAGCGCCGCATCCCCAAAAGCCAGCGCCAGCATAAAAGGTATTAATAATATTGCCAATATCTTATTTACCAAAAAAACAATAAAAATATAAGAATCGGCAAGTTCCTGCTGTCCAAACATCCATCCAGTGAGTTTCAGCACAAAATACTTGCCGGAATAAATGAAGGTTATTCCTAAAACGCATATGGAAAACAATAGCCAGGGTCTAAGGCTGTAATCCGATGTATAGTTGATGGCCAAATAGCCGAATAGCGCAGTGCTAAAAACAAAAAAGGTATTAAAAAGCACCGTAGTCATCCCAGCCTGCTGTATCTGATCCCGCATTTGTTTCTGCCTAACAGCAGATCGCCAAAAGACGTTGAAGATATCCTGGAAATACTTGGGGAATCCAAGTTTTAATATGCCCAAAAAAAACAAAATAC
>JADZFY010000036.1 GCA_020854215.1 Chitinophagaceae bacterium
AAAGCAACAATCTTATGATAAATGCGATCGAGTACTCCCTGGGATTTGCGCTCCTGGTAGCCTAACAAGTATTGCGCGTCATTGGGCGTGATGTCTATTTTTACCACCGATGCTTTGAGTTGGGCGCAGGTGGGAGATGGCAAAAGCAATGCGCTGCAGATGAACAAAGCGAACATCGAAAAAAGTACATTTTTTCCCCATCGTCTCAACAAAACGACTTGAATTAACGTACCAGTTGTTTTGAGTTTGTACTTCAAGATTACCATGTTGAATCATAAAGACTAAAGCCCGGCGTTTATACCCAAGCCCATCTCGTCAATTTCCTGTTTTTGCAATGAGCAGGTAAAAATATTCTTAAACCTCACATCAAATTAATGACACCGCATCATTTGCTTTTGTACTATCTGCAGTTTGATTCTGTTAGTCCTGATGTCGCGCCGGGGTCTTCATCCACGGCTATTGCGGGCTGCTAGACCCCGGCGGGACGGAAAGTTTTTTGAGAGTCGTTCCAAATAAAAATATTCGAAACTGCACCACTTTTTAAACTATTCCGGTTGAATAATATATTCCTATAACAAAAGCAACCGCCACAGTTTTAATGAGTGTCATTGCAAAAATATCACCGTATGACTGACGATGGGTTAATCCGGTTATTGCCAGTAAGGTGATTACGGCGCCATTATGGGGGAGTGTATCCATCCCGCCGCTTGCCATCGAAGCCACTCTGTGCAAAACCTCCGGTGTAATTCCCGCTTCGGTTGCAGCAGCAAGATAGGTTTCACTCATGGTAGCTAATGCTATACCTAGCCCTCCGGAAGCTGAACCTGTTATACCAGCTAAGGTAGTTATAGTAGCTGCTTCATTTACGAGGGGGTCTTTAATTGTCGATGACAGGGCTTCATTTAGGAGTTTGAAACCAGGCAATGCGGCAATAATGCCACCAAAACCATATTCAGAAGCCGTATTTAAAGTGGCGAGCAAAGCGCCGCCGATTGAGATATTAATCTGGCGTGTAATATTCATTTTTACCTTTCTGAAAGCCAGCAATAAGACAGATAGAATTCCCATGACCAGAGCAGCTTCTACGGCCCAGATGGCTGCCATTTTTGATACTTCAACCGGAGCGATACCAACAATGCCGAATGCAGAAAAATCAAAACTAACTCCATAATTATTGTTTATGAAGATTGTAAATAATTTATTACACACGCCTACAAGCAACAATGGCAGCACAGCAAGTAAAGCATTAGGAACGCTAACTGAAGTCATCTCATCAGGTTCATTGATATGTCCTGTTCCGTATCCTTCTCCGGTATTTTTTGCTATTCTTCTGCGCCACTCCAGATAAAACATACCCACAACAAGGATAAATAACCCGCCAATTAATCCCAGCCAGGGAGCCGCCCAGGTATTGGTTTTAAAGAACGCCGTGGGTATTATATTCTGGATTTGCGGAGTTCCCGGCAGAGCATCCATGGTAAAAGTGAAAGCTCCTAGAGCAATGGTTCCCGGAATAAGCCGCTTTGGAATATTCGATTTTTTGAAAAGTTCTGATGCAAACGGATACAATGCAAATGCCACAACAAAAAGAGAAACGCCGCCGTATGTTAGAATAGCACCCACTAAAACGATTGCCAGTATGGCTTTGCTTTCACCAACTGCATTTATGATAAATTGGGCGATTGATTTTGCGTAGCCCGACAACTCTATCACTTTTCCAAAAATTGCACCCAACAAAAAAACCGGGAAATACAGCTTTACAAATGCTGCCAGTTTCTCCATAAAAATTCCGGAGAAAAAAGCAGGTACCCATGATGGATTAATTAAGCAAACTGCCAGCATAGCAGTTAAAGGTGCAAAAAGTATTACACTAAAACCTTTATATGCTACATACATCAGTATCAATAATGGAAGAATGACAAAAAAAATCTCCATAAGCTACTGCAATAGAAAATGAAATTAAATATTCCCAGACTGGTAAAACTCATCGGGCGGCAGAGTGATTGGCGAAAATCTTTTTTTTCCAAAGATTAAAGGTGTTTTTTATAATGAACTTTTGCAATGAAAAATGATTCAACACATTATATAACAATTTGCATTCGATTAAAATGACGATTGCGAATTGTTATATGATTACTTCTCGGAAATGTTTGAAATGTTTCGTTGATTTTGAACATAATTAGCAATTTCACCCATCGGAGCAATCCATACCCCATTTGCCGGATCCTGCGTATAGGCAATCAATTTCTTCAGCATTTCTACTCTTGTCGTTTGGTTACCGGAATCACCTACATCATGACCAGCCAGTACCAGCCATGCACCGCTTTTTTTTGCATTCTCCAACAAAGGAAGGATTTGGTCGAAATCTTTATGATCCATTTCCATACCGGTAAGCTGGGCCAGGTCACAAAAGGAAGGATCATTGGGTGATTCATTGAGCCAGCCTCTGCCGGCAACAAATAATTCTGCTATTAATGGAACATAACTTTGGGTTTGGGTTCCTCTGCCCACAAAAGTTGATCCGCAAGGGTATGCAAAAACCGTTGATTTAACCGCAAACTGACTTTCAATCTGTTTGTTGGCGTCCTTCAACTCTGTTCTCATTTTATCCAGGGTATAATTTTCCAGGGCATTCTTTTTAGACCATGAAAAATTTCCGGAACAAGGATGATGCAGCGTATGATTACCAATTTCATGACCTTTAGCGCCCGCTTCTCTCCATTTGTTCATTCTTTTTTCTGCATTGGAAGGTACTATTACAAACGTGGCCTTTACGCCATACTGGTCAAAAAGAGGCGTGCCAACGTCTACCTGACTGTTGCGACCATCATCAAAACTCAGGGTAAGTCCGAATTTGATCCCTTCTGGCCAAGTGAATGACTTTTCCTGTGCAAAGCCCGAATGAATGCCGGATACAAGAAGAAACCATGCGACTAATGTCAATAATCGTTTTTTAAATATCATACTCTTTGTTTTTATGTATAATTTCTACGGGTGAATGGGGTACATTTCATTTTTAAAGCGCACTGATATATCGGTTGGTGGCACCCTTGACCAATAATGAAGAAAGAAATCGTATTCGTACCGCGTTATCTCATTGGTATTTAAAAATGGTTTGTGAATTCGTGGCATTTTCTTTCCCTTAAAATCATATAACACTTCTGCAGTTATCTTTTCTACTGGGGTGTGGAGACACACCAGCGTAAATCTTTAATTATTAACTTTCACGTGTAGAATAAGCTATACAGATTAACTGTTTTTCTGTGGGTGGTGATGACTACCAGCAGGTAAAATATTGCAATAATACTATTTAACTGGTATAAAGGTTAAACCTCTAAGATCTAAAAGAGCCTTATCCTTATCAAATGAACCATGTGGTCGAAAAGTAACGAATTGCTTCCCGGGTTTAAGAGTCATTTTCCCAACATGTTGTTGTTTATATTTCTCCCATCCTCCAGACTTAGGAACCTTATTTTGCAAACTACTTCCATTTGCTTCAATAATAAATTTCTTGCCAGCTTCTTCATCTGAAACAGACCAATCGATATACACTTCATATACGCCGCTTTTAAGAACGTCAACATTCCACTCAACTCTATCATCAGATCGAAACCAGCCAAAAGCTTCCCATTCGGGCATATATTTAATATTTGGACCTGTCGCTTTTCCGCGTTTAGAAGGTAGCGTAATTCTTCCGTCAGAACCATTCCTTAAAATTAATTGCTTCTTGATTTTTTCGGGCAAAAGGTCAAGGACGCCTTGTAAAACGGTTTCTTCAACTTCTGGTTTAAGAGATGAAGGCCTTTCATATCCTATCATAGCGCCCCAGGCTTCATATCCCCCTTCATTTAATACTTGCCTGGTAGGAATATAACATTGTATATCATTAGAATACCCATTAATCCAAACATTTTCCTTTCCCAAAATAGATTTTAAAATAAGTCCATAGTCCACAACAACTTCTCCCCCTAAAAAAATCATCGAATAGTCGTTTCCGAAATTCCATACTTGAATTGGATATTGGAAATCCATATCCAATTCGTTCCTGGCCATACGATCTAAAATTAATTTGGAATAATTAGCAGTGCGTCCATTACCTGAGGCATCATTAGCCAACTTTCTAATATTCGGTTTATTTGCAAAAGAAAGTGTTCTAAAAATCAAATTGCCTTTGGGAGAATTATCAATATTTTTCCATGGATGCTTATTATTAATCAGCCTTTCCACCTCATCAGCAATTTTCTTTCCCTGATTAAATGTGTATTCAAAATTTAATTCCGGGTTTTTAGTATTCATTCGCGGGGAAGAATTCTGATCCGCTCCACAGCCTATGGTTACCATTGCAATTGCACCAGGATGATGTTGCTCAATTTGAATTTTTGCTTCCCCAACCCAATCTCCATGTACATAATTGTTTTCAGGTCCATGGGTGACAGCATGGCAAGCATAATTTACAATAACCGCTTTTGTATCTCCCTTTTTATTTAGAATACGCATAACCGGTAGAGAGTGATCGGTACGGCCATCAGGATTAAGATGAAGCCTTCTATTAACAGCAAAATCAACTTCTCCGTAGGCAACAGAAATACTGCATTCTTCTCTATTTTTATATGCCTTTAACGCCACTTCGATTAGTTTGGACCTCAATTCATCCGCATATAATGCAGTTGCGGCCAGTTCCCATTCTTTTAAAGGGTTATTGTAATGCGCGATCAAATTTCCAATACTTGGAGCACTGTGGTTATGTGCCGCGCATATAGCTAATTGTAAATTTTCTATATCTAA
>JADZFY010000037.1 GCA_020854215.1 Chitinophagaceae bacterium
ATAGACGAAAAGACAATTGACGAAGCAATCAGAATTTCACATTTGGTAGACGCCTTACTTTTAGACAGTGGAAACCCTAATTTAGAAATTAAAGAACTTGGCGGAACAGGCAGAGTTCATAATTGGACCATTAGTAAGAAAATTGTAGAGCAATCAAAGGTTCCGGTATTTCTTGCGGGTGGACTAACAGCAGAAAATGTAAAACAAGCAATTGAGCAGGTTCAACCCTTTGGACTTGACCTTTGTAGTGGTGTTAGAACAGACAAAAAACTTGACCCAAAAAAATTAGAAACATTCTTTAACAATGTGTGGAAATAAAACGGCACACAACAGGTGAGACTTTGCAATAGTGCGGGGTGACGGACAAATGCTGAACTTTCAGTATTTCTGTTTTATCTTTAGTGCAAAACTCATCTGAAGGCTCGCTATGGCTGCACTATCGCAAAGCCGGCGGACGTTGTAGGCAGTTAGAACAGCATTCAATTTAAGTGTGACATTGTGTAAACTTGTTCACTTCTGCATCAAGACAAAAAACTCAAGTGACGGAGTAAATCATTTCATTGGCGATTCACGAAATTACACAGAAGCACATTTAGAAAGAGTTGAGATTTTGAAAAGAGCCAACTGGCAAATCATAAATGTGAAGTATCACAACTGGTATTCAAACGGCTGGCTTTGCGATAGACAAAACGAAATTTTTGTAAACGAGTTGAAAACACTATTTAAGAATCTTAGTGAACTTTTACAAACCGCCGCCAATGAGCAACATTAAACTTTTTGAGAGCAGACAAATAAGGTCAGTTTGGAATGAGGCTGAACAGAAATGGTATTTTGTAGTTGCAGATGTTGTTCAGGTATTGACCGACACCACCAATCCAACAGATTATATAAAGAAAATGCGTAAGCGAGATGAACTGCTTTCGCAAGGGTGGGGACAACTTGTCACCCCCCTTTTGGTTGACACAGCCGGAGGAAAACAGAAACTGAATTGCGCCAATGCACAAGGTTTGCTACGAATCATTCAATCCATTCCATCACCCAAAGCAGAACCATTCAAGCTATGGTTAGCACAAGTTGGCTCTGACCGGTTAGATGAAATTGAAAACCCCGAACTGGCGACACAACGCACAAGAGAACTATACAAACTTAAGGGTTACCCAGACGACTGGATTGAAAAACGAATGAGAAGCATTGCCATTCGTGAAGAACTTACTGAAGAATGGAAGAACAGAGGCGTAAAGGAACAGAAAGAATATTCAATCCTGACTGCAGAAATTTCAAAAGCTACATTTGGTTTGACACCGTCTCAATACAAAAAAGTAAAAGGTTTGAAAAGTCAAAACCTGCGAGACCACATGAATGACCTTGAATTGATTTTTTCAATGTTAGGCGAAGCCTCAACAACAGCAATTGTAAAAACTCAAAACCCGAAAGGCTTTGTTCAAAATCAAAAAGCAGCAAAACAAGGCGGAGCAGTTGCAGGTAAAGCAAGACGAGACCTTGAAACAAAAACCGGACAGAAAGTAGTGTCATCTGAAAATTATTTGCCCGACTCAAAGAAGAGCAAACAAATAACTAAAGGGAAAAAGAAATAACCCTCGCAAAACAAGCACATTTGCAAGGTACACAAACCCTGACACAAAGCCAACCACCTTGCAAAAGAGCTTGCTTGCCATCACACGGGGAACACTCTCCGCAAACCGCAGGTGGACACATAACGACGGACGAAAAGCACGACCGCACAACAGATGCATTTGCAATAGCATGACTGACGCCTGCCTGCCGCAGGCTGGGAATAAACTTCGGCTGCAAATCATTGTTCGGTCCCGCACGTGCGGGATTCGGGCACACAATTCGCTATTGCCATGCCATCGCAAATGCTTTACCGGAAATGTTATAGTCACGTTATTGTTATTTCCTCAAACAGCCTTTATTGAAACGCTAACATTTTCTTGCGCAACGCATTACATCAAAAGCGTGTCTGTTGGGTAATGCAGGCACACGGGAGCATGGCAAAACATTAACATATTGTGCTATTAATGCACCTGTTGATTTGCTATTTTTAAATTAAACGAAGGACGAAAAACCTGGTCTTATTCTCACACTACTAAATGTTTACTGTATGAAAACATGGTACACCGCATTAGTCGCTTTGGTTTTTGGAATGATTTTTCCAATTGGCGCCAGTGCCCAACAAGGCTGGCCGAAAACCTTCACCATTGGGGATGGGCGTCAGATCAAAGTTTATGAATGGCAGCCCGAGTCGCTGTCAAACGGATCTCTTCAGGCAAACGCCGCCATTTCCGTAAGTGACAATAGCAACGCCGAACCAGTATTTGGGATGATTTGGCTGACTGCCTCAACATCTGATAATGGGAATCAGATTGTAGTTCGCTCTGTAGATGTAAACGCTATCAAACTTCCGGGTGAATCTGACGACAACGATTTGGAATCGCTTCAAAACACAATTGCCAATTTACTGTCCGGGCAGCAAATATCTTTTTCAGAAAAGGAAATTAACAATGCATTACAGATGAACCGTGAGCAGGAAAGGGTTTCTAATAGTATCAATAACAGCCCTCCTCAAATTATCTATTCTGATAAACCTTCCTTGCTTGTGGTAATAGACGGTTCGCCAAAGTTGGAACGAAACAGTAAATGGGGGGTAGAAACCGTTGTTAACACCCCTTTTGTCATCGTAAAGAATAATAGCCAATACTATTTGTACGGTGGAAAACATTGGTATGTAGCTAATGCCGCTACCGGCCCGTATGCAATAACCACCAGTATCCCTTCGAGGTTAAGCGATATTCAATCAGACATTGCGCAGGCTAACAAAAACAATAATGCACAACAGGAAGAAAACGACTTTGAAATTTCAACAATCATTGTTAGCACAACGCCTGCCGAACTGCTTCAATCAAGCGGGGAGCCCAATTTTACTTCCATTCCGCAAACCAATTTATTGTACGTAAGAAATTCGCGTAATGATATTTTTATGGATGTTTCCAGTCAGCAATATTATGTGTTGTTATCCGGCCGCTGGTATAAGTCACAAAACCTATCCGGCAAATGGAACTACGTGGCTTCGGATAAGCTACCATCAGATTTTGCAAAGATACCGGAAGGATCTCCAAAAGATAATGTGTTGACGAGTGTGGCAGGTACCTTAGCAGCCAACGACGCGGTAATGAACGCCCAGGTTCCACAAACAGCCCGGGTGGATAGAAAAAGTGCCAGTGCTGACATTCAATACGATGGCAACCCCCGGTTTGATGATATTGAAGGTACGGATATGGCCTATGCCGTTAATTCTCCCGACTATGTGATAAGGTGGCGAGGCGCCTACTACGCCGTGGAGAATGGAGTGTGGTTTCAGTCGTATCGCCCCGATGGGCCATGGGTAGTAAGCGAGGTTCGTCCATATGCCGTTTCTCTTATTCCTCCGCGGTACCCGGTATACGCCATGAAGTACGTATATATATACGACATTACCCCCGATTATATTTACATGGGGTACACTCCGGGGTATTTGAATGCATTTATATACGGACCTACCGTGGTGTATGGCACAGGCTATCACTATCGTCCATGGTACGGCAGGCATTACTACGCACGACCTTACACCTGGGGCTTTAATATGCATTACAATCCCTGGACCGGATGGGGCTTTGGGTTTAACTATAATTTTGGCTGGTTTCATATGAGCGTAGGCAACTACGGACCATGGGGATGGGGCGGTTGGTGGGGGCCTGCCATATATCGGCCGTCATTTTGTCCAACGCCGTATTACGGAAATTACCGGCACGGTTACTACAGTCATGGATACTACGGAAACCGAAATACGGTTATTGTCAATAACGTAAATATTTATCACAATAACAATATTTATAACAATCGCAGAGACGTGGTAACACGAGACAACCGCAGATCGGTTGCGTATAACAGAAGTGCTGCCGCTGCTCCTGTAAGGCAATTTGATAATGCGCGCCCTGTTGAAAGAACTTCCGGCCGTAATATAAATTCCAATGCCCGTCCGGTTGAAAGAAGAACGTTTACAGGGGATAATAATACCGGACGCAACACCTCGGGAAGGAACACACGTGAATCTTCAGTTAGCGCCGATAATAACCAAAATTCGTCCCGACCGTCGCGGCGTTTTGATGGTACGCCTGCCACCGGAAATACGGAACGGATATCCCGGCAGCGGCCTTCGGAAAGAATAAATAATGGTGAAAGAGTAAACAATGGTAATTCTGTTAGTCGCCCGGGCAGAGAACAATTGTCAGAGCGCCGCGCAGACAATCGCCGCCAGGAAACACCCACAATCAGGACTGACGCTACGCGCCCATCAGTACGCCAACCTGATTTTCGTTCTGAAAACAGGCGTCAACAAACTACTCGTGAAACCCAGGCTCCCGTGCGGAGAAATTCTCCCGAGGTACGGCCTTCGGCTCCGCAAAGAACGGAAAGGTCTATCGAACGCCCTCCATCACCATCAGGTGAGCGTAGAAATGACAGCAGGCCTTCGGTTAGCGGGGAACGAAGAGCAGGAAGGGGATAGAAATAGATATTAAACAGACATATAGCACAAAAAGAGAAAGAATATTCATCCATTCTTTCTCTTTTGCGTTAAAAAAGGTAATTTTGCGCGATGTTTTCCGTAGGGGAAACGGTTTTAGTCATTTACATGGCATATCTTTACTCATAATATCTCACAAAAACAATCGAAAATGAAATTGAAGTATTTTTTACTCCTGGCTATTGCTCCGGCTTTTTTGTTCTCCTGTGTGAGCAGTAAAAAATTCAAAGCTGCACAGGCTAAATTAGATTCTCTGAACCAGGCTCACACCAAATTACAAGGTGATTTTAAAATCTGTGAAGACGACAAGGCAGAGAACGCCCGTAAAAATGCAGCTTATCAAAGCGAAATAGAAGCACTGAATAAGCAACTTGCGTTCCTGAAAGAAAACAACACCACTACACTTAAACAACTTGAAGATCTTTCCGTAATCTCCAGCGCACAAGCTGAAAGTATTAAAAAATCACTGGAAAATATCGGCGCTAAAGATGCATACATTCAGGACCTTCAGGCAGCGATGGCGCGTAAAGATTCTCTGAATATGGCACTCGTAATGAATCTGAAAGGTGCAATTGGAAATTTAGACGATCAGGATATTAATATCAAAGTTGACAAAGGCGTTGTTTTTATAGATATCTCGGATAAGTTACTGTTCAGAAGCGGTAGCTATGTGATTACAGATAAAGCCAAAGAAGTACTGGGTAAAGTAGCACAGGTGTTAAAGAATCAACCTGACCTGGAATATATGGTGGAAGGACATACCGATGACCTGGCTTTCAGCAAGGGCGTATTATTGGATAACTGGGATTTGAGCGTAAAACGCGCTACCTCCGTAGTAAGAGTATTGCAAAAACAATACGGAATTGCTCCTGCTCAGTTAACTGCAGCCGGTCGTAGCGAATATGTTCCTGTTGCTGATAATAATACCGCAGCAGGCAGAGCAGCCAACCGTAGAACAAGAATCGTGGTATTGCCACAGTTAGACCAGTTCTTTAAACTGCTGGAATCTCCCGCTAAATAAATTACTGTATAAAGCTTTTTTGCAAGGCCATCCTCTTTAGGATGGCTTTTGCTTTTTGTATTGAATCCCGAATGGATTTACGCAATGACTTGCTTTCAACAAAATTGTACCGCAGCGATGCCACGGGAGAATCCAGGGCACGAAAAGGCTGTATGCTTTTTTTCTTTGTTTATTGCGACTTTGTAGCAAAGGATTATTTTCCGAACCAATATCGTAGGAGAACTCAACAGGAGTCCATCAGGCGGCATGGGGTAGTTTATATAAAAACCCGTAATTTGCCACAACATCAAAAACTCATGGTATGCAACTCATGTATTCTTTAAGTACCGCCATCTACCGAATATGCCTGGTGGTTATTATCAGCACTTCCTGCTCCATGGCCCAATCGCCGAAACAATGGGTTACCTATGATGGCAATGGGGGCCCGGGTACAGGAAAACATATTGTGCTGATAAGTGGCGACGAAGAATACCGCTCGGAAGAAGCACTGCCCATGCTGGGAAAAATCTTAGCGTTGAAATATGGATTTACATGCACCGTATTATTTGCGGTGGATCCGAAAACAGGATATATCAATGTGGAAACATTGGACAATATTCCCGGACTTGAAAATTTGCAATCTGCCGATTTGATGGTGATCTTCACCCGTTTCAGGGAATTGCCCGATCAGCAAATGAAATATATTGATGCGTATATCAGCAAGGGTAAACCGGTGATAGGCATACGTACCGCAACCCACGCATTTTACTATAAGAAAGACCCCAACAATAAATATGCGAAGTACAGCTTTAACAGCAAAGTACCGGGGTGGCAGGATGGATTTGGCAGAAAAATATTGGGAGAAACATGGATTAATCATCATGGGAAACATGGTAGCGAGGGTACCCGCGGACTCATTAACGGAATCGTGAAAGATGAAAAAAATCCAATACTCAATGGGGTGTCCGATATTTGGGGACCAACGGATGTGTACACAGTGAGACAGTTGCCGGAGCAGGCGAACGTATTGGTGTATGGTCAATCAACAAATGGATTATCAGCCGACAGCAGTGTAAATCTTCATAAATCCATTATGCCGGTGGCATGGACCAGCACCTACCAGGGTGAGGGGGGTACAACCGGCCGCGTATTTACCAGCACCATTGGCGCTTCCATAGATTTGAAAAGTGAAGACCTCCGCCGATTGTTTGTTAATGCAGCATTTTGGTGCCTGGGTATGGAAAGCAGCATACCAGAGAGAGCCGACGTAGGGGTAATTGGAAGTTATCACCCTACCATGTTTGGCTATAACCTTTTTAAAAAGGGTGTTTCGCCTTCGGCCTATGGGTTGCAAAAAAACTAATTGCATCAGGCTCCGGGCAAATAATTTTTCATTAAATAATTTTCTTATTGGGCTGATGCATATTCGTCGGTAAAATCAGTACTACTCTCCATTCTTAATGGATACGAATACATCATCACCAATAACACCGGCCGGTTTTTTTTCTGACCGTACTAATAACTTTTGAGTGGGAAGCAATATTTCCACCTCATAATAGCCACCTCTAAAATATATACGGTTAAGCGTTCCGTTAAGTCCTGATACTGTATTACCGTTAAGCTCAAACGATTCGGGACGGAGGATTAGATCCTGCTGTTTGTGTTCATCTGCTGAAAATCCCAGCCTTGATTTTATCTGTTCATCCCATATTACATTGTATGCCCCCAGGAGCTCAGCCACGTATGTATTTTCGGGATGATAGTAAACCTGCTGGGGTGAACCGCGCTGGATGATTCGTCCGCTCTGCATGATAAAAACATCATCCGCCCAGGAAAGCAAATCTGCAGGATTATGAGAAACGAGTATACAGGTAATCCCAAGTCTTTCGCTGATATCCTGAATCACCTCGCGTAACAGGTTGGAATGAACCAGATCAAGATTAGAAAAGGGTTCGTCAAGCAACAGGAGTTTGGGAGCGCTGCTGAGCAACCTGGCCAATGCTATTCGCTGCTTCTCACCGCCAGACAATTGATCCGTTCGTCGTTTTAGCAAATGATCAATCCTGCACAAGCGGTATAATGCGTCTGCTTTTTTTATTGTGAAGGTGTTGGCGTAATCGAGAATTTCTTCTACCCTATAATTGTTGCGCAGTTCAAAATGCTGAGATAAATATGCGATCTCGGGTTGACCCGGCGTTAATTTTTCATTGGGGCCTTTTACCCTTGTGTTCTCAAACCATACCTCACCATGGTCTGGCTGAATTAACCCGGCAATAATTTTCAGCAAAGTACTCTTGCCTGAGCCGGAAGCGCCTGCAATCGCTATTTTTTGTAAGGATTGTTGGCTGAAGCTTATGTCTTGCAATATCGTGGCATTACCCTCTTCTTTACTAACTGCGCTTACTTGTAATAAAGCCATTTTGCTATAATATTATGGTGCAGGACCAACTCAGGAGTTTAAAATGCTATTCGATTTCGTCAATGGGTACAGTACTTTAAATGTCGGTGTAAAGATAGTCATTCCTGTTTTTGCCGACAGAAGCCTTAAACGACAGGCGTTCATTCCCCATTGTTTTATGTGGGCAATGGAGCTACTGCCCACGACAGGCCGCCCAGACCGGTGTCCGCACCAGTCAGCAACAATAAGGAATCCACCTTGGCGGCAGGCCCTGTGTGGATTGAGGAATCGCAGGAGGATGACATTTTTTACTTTTTCCCTCATGTGAAATAGGCCAATGGTATCTCTTTAATTTTTCCGAACTTTCTATTTTTATCAGGTGGGTTTGTAAACAAACATCTATGAAAGAAATCATCAATTGCGCTTCTTACGCGCATGGAAAGAAAATTGCCGATATCGAATTGGAAAGTGTGCATGATATACTGAAGGAGGAGGATAAGTTTGTATGGATTGGATTGTACGAACCATCGGAAAGCATTCTTGCCAAGGTGCAGGACGAGTTTAATTTACACGACCTGGCTATTGAAGATGCCCATCGGGCACACCAGCGCCCGAAAATTGAATTATATGGAGATTCCATTTTTGTTGTGCTCCGTACCGGACAAATGAACCCGAATCGGCACATCGAGTTTGGCGAAACTCATTTTTTTGTAGGCATGAATTTTATCGTAAGTATCCGGCACGGTTCATCGGTTCCTTATACGGAAGTACGATCGCGGTGCGAAACCATGCCTGAGCTTTTGAGTAAAGGGCAGGGTTTTGTGCTTTATGCGGTAATGGATTTTATAGTTGATAAGTATTTTCCGGTGGTAGAAGAACTGGAGAAGGAGCTGGATATCATAGAAGATAAAATTTTCAAAGGTAAACCCAGCCGTGAAACTACGGAGCAGATTTATGAGTTAAAGCGGGAGTTGCTGGAAGTGAAACGAGCGGTATCGCCATTGATGGATATTTGTAATCGTTTGATGCGTTTCGACATCAAAAGTATTTCAGTGGAAACACAACCCTATTTCCGCGATATCTACGACCATGCTGTTCGCATTAATGAAATAGTGGACAATACGCGGGAGTTATTAAACACGGCACTGGAAGCAAACTTCTCTTTGATTTCAATTTCCCAGAACGACACTTCTAAAAAATTTGCCGGATGGGCTGCAATTATCGCAGTACCCACAATGATAGCCGGTTTTTATGGAATGAATTTTAAATTCATGCCAGAACTCGACTGGCATTACGGATATTTTTACGTAGTTGTTCTTACGGTTACGGTTTGCAGTGTGCTCTATTATTTTTTCAAAAAATCGGGTTGGTTGTAACAGGCTTGCACTGTGCGGTGTTCCCAACATCTCATACCATTTCGTAATTATCAAATCAATCTCAAACCTCCGGGTCTTCTCTTTCCCTTTTCTCCGGTCGCATTTGAGGAAAGAAAAGCACATCCTGGATAGAAGGTTGATTGGTGAGGAGCATACACAAACGATCTATGCCGAAGCCGATGCCGGCAGTAGGCGGCATACCGTATTCTAATGCTCTTAAAAAATCGTGGTCAATGAACATCGCTTCATCATCACCACGCTCCATGAGCTTTACCTGTTCTTCAAAGCGTTCACGCTGGTCAATGGGGTCGTTTAATTCGCTGTACGCATTGGCTATTTCCTTACCGTTGATCATCAATTCGAAACGCTCCACCAGCCCGGGCTTACTGCGGTGCTTCTTTGTTAACGGGCTCATTTCCACCGGATAATCAATGATAAATGTGGGCTGTATGTAATGCTTCTCGCATTTTTCGCCAAAGATGCTGTCAATAAGCTTTCCACGGCCCATACCCGGTGTTGTTTCAATATGCAATTGCCTGCAGGTATCTCTTAGTGCAGCCTCATCCATTTCACTAATATCAATACCGGTATGTTCTTTTATGGCATCATAAATAGAAACTCTTTTAAATGGCGCTTTAAAATGCAGCACTTTATCTCCAACGGGTACATCGGTAGTATGATGCAGCGCGATGGCTACCTGCTCAAGCAGGTTTTCAGTGGTGTTCATCATCCAGTAATAATCCTTATACGCAACATAAAACTCCAGGATCGTAAACTCCGGGTTATGGGTGCGGTCCATGCCTTCGTTTCGGAAATTACGGCTGAATTCATATACCCAGTCGAAACCGCCAACGATCAATCTTTTTAAATACAGTTCATTGGCAATACGCAGGTACAATGGAATATCCAACGCATTGTGATGCGTAATAAACGGACGGGCAGCAGCACCTCCGGGGATACTTTGTAATACGGGTGTATCCACTTCCAACGCGCCATGCTCATTTAAGTAGTCCCGGATCGTATTGATCATCAGGGTACGTTTTGTAAAGGATTCCCTCACCTGTGGATTGATGATCATATCGGCGTAGCGCTGGCGATACTTAAATTCCGGATCGGTAACCACGTCAAAACTCTGACCTTCCACTTCTTTCACCACCGGAAGTGGTTTGAGCGATTTTGACAATATTGAAAATGACGTAACATGTATGGAGGTTTCTCCGGTTTTAGTAATAAATCCGTAACCTTTTACACCAATGATATCTCCAATATCAAGCAATTTTTTCCAAACCGTATTATACAGTGAAGTGTCATCGCCCGGGCATATATCATCCCGTTTTACATAAATCTGAATTCTTCCTGTGCGGTCCTGTAATACGGCAAAGGAGGCTTTTCCCATATCACGCACACTCATTATGCGGCCGGCAAGGCTTATTTCCGCATAGTTGGACTTATTTTCTTCCGAATAATTTGTTTTAATGTCTGCTGCGGTATGCGTAACCGGAAATGCGGCAGCAGGATAGGGATCAATACCCAGTTTTTCAAGTTCCAATCTTTTTTCTCTCCTGATAATCTCCTGCTCAGATAAGTGTTGTGCGCTCATTGCTTTATCTTTTTCAAAAAGTGGGGCAAAGGTACTGGTTAGCCCGAAGCCTGCAAAGATTTTAGCGCTGCTGTTCCTGCAATATCCTTTTCACGGCCTCGTCCGGCTTAACCGGCGTATAAGAAAAGCGATGGTTGAATTTGCTGCTGTCAAAAAAGTAATCGCGGTCATATTGGTAAATCATCTCTTTCATTTCTTTGAGCACAGGTAAAAAAATACCCATCATGCCCAGGATAGTTGGCGAAAGAATATTAATACGGGATTTCACATTCAGCTCCTTTGCAAAGCGTTCAACCCACTGCCGTATGTTTAATGCGGTGGGGTCGGTGGGTAAATGCCAAACCTGGTTATAGGCATCCGGTGTATTGCCTAAGATAGCAGTGCCCTTTGCTGCGTCTGACAAAAAAGTAAAATTGTGCAGTTTTTCAGCACTAACAAACCAGTTTGCTTTTTTTCCTTTTATCAGGTTGTCGGTCACCAGTTGATGCAGTACGCTTGATTTACCATTGGCAAAATCTGCAGAGCGGGCAATTAGTGCAGTGAGATTACCCGCTTTTACTTCATTAAAAAGCATATCTGCAATTTGCTGCCGTACCGCTCCTTTTTTGCTGGTGGGCCGAACGGGGGTATCTTCTGTCATGTGTTGCAGGCAATCGCGGTCGTACATGTAAACGTTGTCGAAAAATACAAGCCGTGCATTGTGCTTTTTGCAGGAGTTAATAACATTGCGCATTGTAACTGGCCAGCGTTCCTGCCATATCTTGTAACGATAAGGAAAGCCTACAGTAAGGTACACTACGTCGGCGCCAGCAACGGCTTTATCTACTAAGGCAGCATCTGTAATATCTGCTGCAAACAATTCATCGTTTTCGTTAACCTTTTTCGGAGTTCGGCCTACTAACCTTATCCGGTTGGTATACGCCGGAAGAATTTTTGCCAGTTCAACTCCTATAGAGCCACCGGCACCTAATATCACTTGCATTGAAACAGGTTTAAATTTCTAAGAATAATCAGCAGGTTGCCTGATGTCTGAATTATCATGATACCTCTGCTGAAGCAGCTTCATAGGCCAATCCCGTTTTGTGTTTTCCATTGCTGTGGTGCAACTCATTAATCAACTCCGCCACCAGTGAAGTCCAGCCGGTTTGATGAGAGGCGCCCAAACCATTGCCATCATCGCCGTGAAAGTATTCAAAAAACAATACCAGGTGTTCATTACCCGGTTTCTGATAAAACCAGTTATGCTTGCCGAACAACTTTCGCTTTCCTTCTTTGTCTTTATTAAAGATGCTGATAACGCGTTTGGTCAACTCATCTGCAACTTCGCCCAACGACATGTGTACGCCAGATCCGGAAGGGCACTCTACTTTAAAATCATCGCCATAAAAAGAACCGTATCGGCGGATAGACTGGATAATCAGATAGTTAATGGGCATCCACACCGGGCCACGCCAGTTAGAGTTACCGCCGTAGAAATCCGAGGTGGAATCTCCGGGATCATATTGCGCCGTATAGCTTACACCGTTAATGGTAACACTATACGGATTTTTTTCGTGGTGCTTCGATAATGTGCGGATCCCACCGTCTGAAAGAAATTCATTTTCGTTGAGCAGATGTTCCAGCAGGTATACCAGTCGTTCACGGGGTACCAGGGATAACAGCATTGTTTCGCCATCACTTTTTTCTTCATTGGGCCAGAACCTGTTATTTCTTCTGCGGTAATTTTCGAACCAGCCAATTCGTTTACGGAAATCGTTTAGTTTGTCAATTACCTTTTTTTCGATGGTAGAAACGGCGAACAGAGAGGTGAGTCCAACGATAGACTGCATACGCAATTGCAAAGGTTCCGAGCCGGAAATGGATAACAAATCATAAAAAAATTTGTCTTCTTCATTCCACAGCCCATGTTCATTGATCGCTTCCGCAATAAGCACAAACTGTTCAAAAAACTTAGTAGCGGTATCCTCAAACGCAATATCATGCACCGCAATTTCCAACGCCATATCCAGCATATTTAATGCATACATGCCCATCCAGCTCGTGCCGTCTGCCTGCTCTAACTGCATATTGCTACTTAAAGGGGCACTGCGGTTAAACACCCCGATATTATCCAGTCCGAGAAAACCGCCTTCAAAAAGGTTATTTCCGCTCAGGTCTTTCCGGTTCATCCACCAGGTAAAGTTGATCAGTAATTTTTGAAACACTTTTTTCAAAAAAACAATATCACCCTTTCCTTCTTTTTTCTTCTCAATATAATACACCTGCATTGCAGCCCAGCCCTGCACCGGCGGATTAACATCGCTGAAATTCCACTCGTATGCAGGCAATTGCCCATCCGGTTTCATATACCATTCGCGCATGATCAGCAACAACTGGTTCTTTGCAAAACAGGGATCAGCTACGGCCATGGAAATACAATGAAATGCGAGGTCCCAGGCGGCATACCAGGGATATTCCCATTTATCCGGCATCGAAATAATATCCTGGTTTTTGAGGTGCTTCCAGTTATGGTTACGCCCGTTTTGTTTTTCCGCGTTCACCGGTGTTATGCCATCGCTGGTAGTAAGCCACCGCTCCACGTCAAAATGGTAATACTGTTTACTCCAGAGTAAACCCGCCAGCGCCTGACGTTGAATCCTGGCCATATCCTCATCCATTTCAGCGGGAAGTATGGCGGTATAAAACTCGTCTGCTTCTTTTTTACGCAGATCAAAAATTTGTTCAAAGCCCCTGGCAAAGGGTTTATCGGTAAGCTGGTTGCTAAAACGGCAGTAAATTGTTTTTGTGGCGCCCCGCGATACCTTTAATTTATACACCGGAGAAAATTTTGTTCCGGATTTTTTATCACGCAATGCTCTTAGGTTTTTCCCTTCTATAATGGCATCATGAAAAGCATCTTTTACAAAAACAGAAGTATTCGGCGTTTGATTAATCTTCTCGAAATTGGTTTCGTTTTCGGTAAATAAACAATCATCCGGTTTCTGAAAGTACAGATAGTAATCGCCTAACTTATGATGCGAGGCCTGTACGGCAGTTTTATTGAGGAGTTTGATTTCCGGCTTTACACCTGGTCCGGCATAGGCCCAGCGATTATAAAACCAAAGGGTAGGTAATAGCGTAACAGTCGCCGTTTTGGGTCCGCGATTGCTGACATCTATTTTTATAAAAATATCCTTTGCATCCTGTTTGGCATAAGTAACCTTTACGTCAAAGTATTCATCGTTATCAAAAACGCCGGTATCTAATAGCTCATATTCCGGCTCTAATTTCGAACGCCTGCCATTCTGTTCTATTAAATCGTTATACGGAAATGCCTGTTGCGGGTACTTGTACAAATACTCCATGTAGTAATGCGTAGGCACGTTGTCCAGGTAGTAATACAATTCTTTTACATCTTCTCCATGATTACCCTGACTGTTGCCCAGGCCAAACAGTCTTTCTTTTAATATCTTATCCTTGCCGTTCCATAAAGCAATGGCAAAGCATAGGTTTCCAAAAAAATCGCAAATGCCCGCCAGTCCGTCTTCACCCCAGCGGTAGGCGCGGTAATGCGACTGGTTGAACGAAAGATAGTTCCATGCGTCACCATTCATGCTATAGTCTTCCCGCACCGTGCCCCACTGGCGTTCACTTAAATAAGGCCCCCATTGTTCAAGAGGAATTGGTTTTTTTATGTTAACGGAAAGCCGCTGATGTTCTGCAGTCATAGTTAAAGTTTATTGGATGGCGTTTGTTCCTCCGATTTATTGCCGTTGTGATAAATGCGGATGTTTTACTACAGTTGTCTTAGGGAGCGGAAGGCATACGCTCATGAATTGCTCATGTAAAAACAAAGGCGAAATTAACAGTTAAAGCCCATATAGGCATAATTTAGCGATTGGAAGTTTATCGTTTGGAAGTTTATAATTTTTTATCAGACTTTTGGTGCTGCTTATTTAAAAGTCTCTTAACCTGGATGTGAATGATAACTGTTTGCTTTGATTTTGGCAATACCCGTCTTAAGTACGCTGTGTTTGAAGGGCAGGAATTGCAGTCTGTGAAAGTGCTGGCAGATGCAGCGCCGGACACTATGGCCCGGATGCTCCGGGAAACAGCGCCTCAGAAGTGTATATTGTCGTCGGTTATCCATCTTCCCGCTGATACCGAAAGGCTTCTTGAAGAACTCCCCCAATTCCATTTGCTTACTGCTCATTCCAGACTGCCGTTTAGTACGCCGGTTTCAAAGCCCGAAACGATAGGCGCAGACCGGCTTGCGCTGGCGGCTGCGGCCGTAACGCTCTTTCCCGGCAGACATAACCTGGTTGTTGGACTGGGTACCTGTATCACTTACAATTTTATCAGCAAGTACAAGGAATTTTTAGGTGGAGGGATCTCTCCCGGGATGGAAATCAGATTTAGGTCATTAAAAGATTATACTGCCAAACTACCCTTAGTAAAGGCTGATTGGAATTTTCCGCTGGTGGGGCATGACACAAGAACTAACATTACCAGTGGAGTAATTTTGGGTATGGCAAAAGAAATTGACGGCATAATTGACGCATATTCAGAGCGGTACGCCAACTTTAACGTGCTTTTAACCGGGGGTGATTCAGGCTATTTTGCACAAGTGCTGAAAAATAAGATATTTGCAGACCCTCATCTAATATATAAAGGCTTGTATGCGATCAGTGAGTACAATAACTAACTGCAGAAAATTTTTTTTATACGGTTTAATTTTTTTTACAGCCAGCAGTTCCGTGGCACAGGAAAATTCTCCCTATTCGCGATACGGATTGGGTGATATAGTACCCGGACAAAATATTGTTAACCGGGCGATGGGGGGAGCCTCGGCGGCCTATTTTGACCCGGTAACCGTTAATTTCAATAACCCTGCATCCTACGCCCGTTTAAAGTACACCACTTTTGATGTGGGCCTTGATTACACGGGCAGAACCCTGAAGACCAGCAATCCCGTTCGAACATTGAATTCCGGTTATCTTATTCCGTCGTATGTTCAGGTAGGGTTTCCACTGTCAAAGAAAAATAACTGGGGAATGAATATCGGGATGCGCCCTTTGACGCGCATTAACTACGAGATGCAACAAAGCACCCGTTTGCCTGGTATAGACAGTGTACTCACTTCCTATAGCGGACAGGGGGGCTCGTACCAGGCATTTATTGGAACAGGTATTGGAAGCAAGCATTTTACCGTTGGAGTGAATGCCGGTTATGCTTTTGGCAATAAAAACTATGTAACGGAACGCCGCTTTATTAACGACAGCATTTTATACGAAAAAGGAAAATGGGCTGACAGTACAAATTTTGGCGGATTTTTTGTTCACACCGGTGTTCAATATTCAACACGTATCAGCAAAGGATATTCCCTTAAACTTGGCGCCTTTGCCCAGTTAAAAAACTCGTTGAATGCTTCTAGAAATATAACCCGGGAAACCTTCGAAAACAGTTCAACCACAGAAGAAATACAGGTTGACAGCGTGTATATATCGAGGAATAATAAGGGTAAAATAGTTGTACCTGCCACCTATGGCTTTGGTTTTACGTTTGAAAAGGATCTTGCCTGGTCGGTGAGTGCCGAGTACAGTTTGTCGCAATGGTCTGATTACCGATATTACGGTCAATCCGACGAAGTAAAAGACAATTGGATGCTTAGAGTAGGTGGATCGTTTATACCCAATTACAAGAGTACCGGCTATTGGGCACAAGTGCAGTATCGCGCAGGTTTTTATATTGGACCCGATTATGTAACGGTTAACAATAATCTTCCTGCCTATGCCTTCACCTTTGGTGCCTCCTTCCCGGTACGCAAGTATGGTTACAGCGTATATTCGGGACAGTACACCAGTATCAACACTGCTTTTGAAATTGGAGCCCGTGGCAACAAGAGTAATTCCCTTCGTGAAACCTTTTACCGGATTTCGGTTGGTTTATCTTTAAGTGATATATGGTTTATCAAACGCACATACCAATAAAGGGTAGTAGCTGTCTTAAACGCTTTCAAAAAAGCATTTCGTTTTTGTTGCTCCTTTTTTTAATGGTGGCCTGCGAAAACAGTGAGCAGGAAATACAGGCATTTACTGAAAAAAAAATTGGTGTGGATGAGGCTAAGGCGATTGAGACTTATTTCAGTCAGTCCGGGAAAATGCGGGCAAAGCTTACGTCTCCCATTATGTTCCGCTATCAGGACACCTTACCACGCGTGGAATTCCCCCAAACGCTACATGTTGATTTTTATAGCGACTCCCTGACGGTGGAAAGTATACTTGATGCAAAGTATGGCCGGTACCTGGAAGGACAAAAGAAGATGTTTTTGAAAGACAGCGTAGTAGTTATCCAGCGGTTTAACCAGGATACCCTTCGCTGCCAGGAGTTGTGGTGGGATCAAAACAAAGAAATTTTTTATACAGACAAACCGGTAAAAATTACGAAGCGGGATGGTACGGTTTTACCGGGACAGGGTTTGGAAGCATCCCAGGATTTTAGAAATATAAAGATCATCAACCCTTCACAGGGAATCCTTCCTGTTCCCGAATCTGACTTCACCGGTATAGCTACAGCAGACAGTTCAGTGGTTACTGACAGCGTTCCAAAGCGCAGGCCATTTCCATCGGCAGATTCTGTTAGGCCTCAATAAACGAACAAAAGCTTTTTCACTTGAATAACCGGTGTCTTACAATGATGAGCTCATTTTCTCAAAAAAATTTTCCAGATCCCTGAATGTATTCTTCAAAGCCGGAATCAAATGGCTAACACCTTCCACTAAACCCGGGGCAATACCCGCCGTAAGAGAATAGGCGTGGCTGGCTGACAGTGTTGCGGAACTAATGATATGCATCTTGTCCGCATAATACAAAAGTATGCTTCCCGCCAGTGTAAACATTCCTACGTATAATAATGCGCCACCCATACGATTGACCCAGCCCAGCATTGCCAACCCCACAATGCTTTCCACTGCTTTGCCGGCCCACCGAACCAGCAATACGGCTGTAAAAAATGCCAATAAAAATGCGATAAAGGGGAGCCACCGGGTGTTGATGCGGGTGTGTTCCTGCAAATAAGCGGCTGCCACTGCCGACAATTTTAGTGCCGCCAAAAGGCCGATTATCCATCCTGCAAATGCAAACAATGCCATTACGATGCCCTGCATTGCACCTTTAACAATGCCAATAACCAGCATGATAAGAAATACAACGTCTATCCACATGGCGGCAGCATCGTTTTGGAGATTTTATTGAGAAAGCAGCGTCTTCACCATGGCGCTGATCGTTTTGCCGTCGGCCTGTCCGGCGAGTTGTTTTGTAGCGGCAGCCATTACTTTTCCCATATCAGCAGGGGAGGTGGCGCCAGTGGCTTCAATGATTTTAGCGAGGGCCGATTTTAGTTCCGACTCACTTAATGGCTGGGGTAAAAACGCTCCAATCACATCAATTTCTTCCTGTTCGGTTTGCGCAAGATCGGTGCGATTTTGTTGCTTGTATATTTCCAGGGAATCTTTACGTTGTTTAATTAATTTCTGCAACAACTTCGTTTCTTCTGCCTCGGCTAACTGTCCTCCGGCACCTTCCGAAGTTTTCGCGATAATAATAGCTGCTTTAATGGCCCTTAGTCCGCGGAGTTTACCCGCGTCTTTTGCCAGCATAGCAGCTTTGATCTGGTCGTTAACGATTTGTTCCAATACCATACGATATGTGTTTATGGGATTATCTATTGATGTTATTGAAGGCGATGCTGCACAGCCGCAGGCTATCCATTTTGCAGTAGTTCTCTCGACTTCTTGTAAAAGTCATCGGCAAATAATTTAAGCGCGTCGGCTAATTCCGTTTGACCCGTAGCCCGGCGATAACTATCTGCCATCGTCATCATGGTTTGGTAATAAAAATCACCCATCTCATCCACCATCATTTCTTTTGTCCACAAATCAATACGCAAAGCAGATTTTTCCGTACCGTCCCAAAATGCGAGAATCATGGCCTTTGAGGGTTGTGGATCTTCTGCACTGCTGTTACTGGCTTTCCATGAAATATGTTGGGGAACCTTATCCTGATCGAGCGCTACGTCAATTGTAATTGTTGAATTTTCCATGTGTTTCTGGTATAAAATGATGCAAAGGTAAGCGGATTTACCGGGTATCTGTTTGCTGAATATAGGCTGACAGCAGGCGGACGGCATTTTCCTCGCTTCTTAGAAGCGTAAAGTCTTTCGCACTTGCGGAAAGTCCATTCCTGAACTTTTCATCTTTGTACAATTTAACCATTTCACCGGAGATGCGGGAAACGTCGGTGGGGTCACAAAACAAAACGGCATCTCCTCCGGCTTCGTGCAGCGTATCAGTGTCTTTAGTGATCACTGGCGTACCGCACTGCATGGCTTCTGCCAAAACAATAGCTGTTCCTTCTCCCGAGGGGAAATAAATCATCGCCATACAGGACGCCAGCATTTGTGCATAATCTGCTTCCCCTGGTTTTTTACCCGGGAGTTGTACATCTTCCCGGTATTTGTAGGTGAGCAACAAACGGTCAATAGCTTTTTGATTGATGGCTGTTCCCAATAATATAAGCTGCATATTGCTGCGCTGCCATTTCTTGAACTGCGAAAACGCCTTTAACGTATTTACAATATGCGCATCGGGCGTATCGTTGAGCAGCATCAGAAAGTATGCTCTCCCCCCGGTATGTTTTGCAGTTACGCGTTCCCGTTGTTCCCAGGAAAACGGCTGGTATATCGGTGCGGGCGACTGAGGCAGCACTACAACGGCAACTTCATTCAATCCCTGCGCAACCATTTTTTGTTTTGCTGTTAACGAATGCGTTATTATGCGGCATCGGCTGCTGCGCTTGACATGACTCACCGCTTTCCTAATGGTAATAAGGCTTGTACCATCTCCAATTATCAGCAATTGCCTTACATCGGCGTTTAATGGTATCCCGTTAAGGGATATGAGCAAATCCGCATTGTGTTTTTTGATTTGTGATTTTAGGTTGCGCTTGTGCCATAATTCGCTTACAGGTTTGGCAAGCAGTGGAACCTTTGTTTGTATAGGAAGGCTGTTCGCAGGAAGCGACGAATTGTTATCACTGGATAAAAAGATGAAGGTTGTATCGGGGTGCAACCGGCAAACCTGGCAAAGGATACGGCAAATAAATGCTCCAAAGTTTTTCTCCTTTGATAAAATCTGGTTTTCGCCATTTACAAGCACCCTCATGATTTACAATATTTTAAAAGAAAAATCCGCTTTCCAGCCTTTCCCTGCCACAACATTGTTGTAATTAAATGCAGTTACACTCGTTATTTTTGTAAAGGTAACCCGCCAGTTTAATTTGGATAAATATCGTTGAAACCGATAAAAATCCGGTTAAGTGGTAAAGCGGAATCCGAAAGTATCCAAACCTATTGTAAACTAAAATCCATACCTATGAGGCTTAGAACTCTACGCATTTGCTTCCTTATAGTATTTGCATTGCTGAACTGGAACAAGGTATCGTTTGCACAATGTCCCGGAGGTGATCCTCCTTTAACAGTTACCAATTCGTACACCACAAACCTCGCCAGTCTTACGGACGTAATTTATGCTCCCATTAAGTTTGATCCTTCTCTGGGAACGTTAATGGGAGTAGATTTGAGTATTTCTACATTGGGCTACGCGTTGTTAGAGGTGATCAATGACGTGGGCGCACCCATCACCTACAAAATCACGTATTATAGAACGGATTATATTAGTGGGCCCGGGCTTGGCGCAGGCCTCATGCTCGACACCACCATTGTATTCCCCAATATCAATATCGGTGCGAGTGATAATCCGGCAGTGGCAACAAGCGATCCCCCATGGGCAAGCAATGGACCTAACGCAGATCTGTCCAACTATTGGGGTACGATACAGGCAGCCCCGGTACATACAGATTCTTTGGGCGACCATCCCAGAACTTTTACCCAGGCGGTTGACCCATCCGAGTTTGGTTCCTTCACAGGTTCCGGATCAATCGTGTACAATTACGACGTAATTGCATCGCTTCTCGCACAGGGCATCGGCGGCAGATACACACAAAGAATTGTTACGCTTAATACCCAGGTTACGGTAAGTGCTACCTACACTTACTGCCCGATGGGCGTGTTGCCTGTAGGAAAGCTGAACTTTTCGGCACGCAAAACAAACAACAACAATATTTCGTTGAGCTGGACAAAAGAAAACGAAACTAACGGCATAACCTATATGCCGGAGGTAAGTACTACCGGCTACGATTTCAGTAGCATCGGGGCTATGGAGAGCCAACAGCCTGTATCGTCATCAACTGTTGTAAAATATGAATTTGATTATTCAGCACCGAAGTCCTTTGAGGGTAAGTTGTATTTTCGGTTAAAACAAACAGACGCAAGGGGCAAAATTCAGTATTCGGCAATTGCGTCTGTTTCGGTGGAGACAATGCAGGATCGAACACTGAATGTATTTCCCAATCCGGCAGACCGGCTTATAAACCTGCAGTTCGGCAGCGTACAAAAACATGAGATGCAGGCCGACCTCATAAACAGCATTGGACAGGTTGTTGAAAGAAAACTTTTTGCACCCAATGGTACGCAACAGCATACATTCACCTTTACCAAAAAGCACCAGCCTGGTTTATATTTCATTCGGGTTATAAATACCGGCAACAAAACGGGTTATGTTGGCAGAGTAATGATACGTTGATTTGTGATATGACAGGCATGCGACAGAGACGTGTCACACGGCATCTGCACGTTTTCCTATTTCAGCAAAAAAGCTGGTCATACAGCTTGGAAAATCATACCTTACTCATTTAATAAACGATTAATAACAGCATATACGTTATGTGTTAAACCGATACGCTATACATTATACAAAAGGCTGCATCCGGTTATTCGGATACAGCCTTTTTCTTCAACCCACAGAAACCATTCTTAATTTCATCTACGCCACTCATCCTGCCCTTATTTCGAAGCTTTATGAAAGTGCAGTAATCAATCCTTTCACAATAGCACCTGATTTTACTGCTTCATAAATCCGGGCTTCACTGCTTCCGTGTTGCAGTACAGACTGCTCATGAGAAGACACGCACATTTCGCAACCATTGATCGCTGAAATAACGAGACTTATCAGTTCAAAGAATTCCTTGCCCAACACCGGATTCATCATGATGCTCATTTTTATTCCGGCAGGCTGATTATTGTAAAAATCTTTCTGCATGAAATGGCGAAACCGGTAAAATACATTATTGGTGTTCATCAGAGACGTTACTGCAACAATTTCGGCCAGCTCTTCGGTTGTTGCACCTGCTTCCTTAGCTTGTGCTGTGAAGCTTTCTCTCAATGGATTAAACTTCTCGTTAATCGCCACTGCCAACCCCAGAAGTAGCGCCTCCTTCTTACTCAGATACTGGGTGTTATTGAGTGCATTGCTTACATTAATCTTTAGGTCTTTGATATAACGCGCTGTTGCATTGTCTAACCATTCAAGATTGGCGGATGGCTCATAATCCGGAATTTGCAAGTCCTGCAGCAGGTTGTTCAATGTTTCACTTTGTATTGTTGTTATTGCAGACATAGTAGGTTATTAATTTAGTTTTTCAAAAACATACAGGTAACCGTACCTGTTAAATTCACCATTCACTACACACTCGCTGCACTAATTCATACTCAATTGTGCCGTGAGGGTGTCTTCTCCCTTTTTCCAGTTGCACGGGCAGAGTTCATCCGTTTGCAAAGCATCGAGCACGCGAATCACTTCCTGTACATTGCGTCCAACATTCAGGTCGTTTACACTTACCCAGCGAATAATGCCATGAGGATCTATTATAAATGTTGCACGGTAGGCTACTTTTTCTTCTTCAGTTAAAATGCCCAAAGCTTCCGCCAATGATTTTGAGGTATCGGCAAGCATTGGAAATCTCAACTCCCGAAGATCAGCATGATCTTTTCTCCACGCGAGATGCACAAATTCAGAATCGGTGGAAGCACCAATCAACACCGCGTCGCGATCTGCAAACTCATTATACTTTTTGTTAAACTCCGCTATTTCGGTGGGACACACAAAAGTAAAATCTTTCGGCCACCAGAATAAAACGGTCCACTGATCCTTTTCAGATGCGTACTCATGGGTAATATCAATAAACTCTTTGCCTTTTTCAATGGATACTACGGCTTGCTTTTTAAATGCAGGCAGACTGCTGCCAATAGAGATAACACGATTGTTCATATCGAAATGTTTATTTTATGCTATGGATGAATATCAACGGACTTTTCTATGGCAGGAAAAATGATTGAACCGGATAGTCGTTAGGGATGCAAAAGTAGGAGTTATTCGTATAGACAATAATCATAAATATCTATATCCTAATAGGCATAATCTATATTTTTCGCTTTCGCTGCGAATTACCATTCAAAGCCTTAGTGGTTGTTGCGTTTATCATCTCTCTTCTCACAAATGACTCCATACTATATTGTGGCTATTCCAGGGATGGACGTCTTTTGACCGGGAAGCAAGAGTTGTGTACACAATTCCTTTGCCAGTGCCGGCCCGCAGGAGAATCCTTTTGTGCCCAGTCCATTGAAGATAGCGACAGACGGCACCGATGAAATTGTCCCCACAAAAAACTGTTGCCCGGCGGTGGTGGGCCGCTCTGCCACCAAATGGCTTTCAATCGAAAATGGAAGTTTGAGCCATTGCCTCAGTGTAGCTTCCGTTTGGCGACGCCAGCCTTCATCGGGTAACAGGTTATCATATTGCCAGCGGTAATTACTGCCACACCAAAACAATCCATCGCCGGCAGGCACAAGGCGTACGCCATACTGGTAAATATGCGTTGGAGGTAAATCAGGAGCGCCTATCATCAAAGCGTCTCCACGGTTTCGGGTAAACGGGAGATGGCGTAAATACGGGTTGTGAATTGCCGTTGCTCCTTCACAACAAATAACCTTTTCGGCGTCAACCTTCCGATATTTTACGCTTTCCGTACCGGGTTGACATTCCGCCCAGTTAAAGTGTTCCCGTATAAGCAGCCCTTGTTGTTGCAGAAAAACGGACCATAATTGTAACAGTTGTTTAGACTGCAATTTCCACACGGGGCTCACTTTTCCGAGTTCATAAGGGCACCGGAAAAAATCCCGGGCTAAATTATTTTCGGTAGCGGAAGGTTGATGAATATGCGTGGGATATAATGTTTGTTGGGCATTAAAATGCTGACGATCCTCTTCGTTTTTATGAAAAACCAGCATGTCCATTTCCTGCAACAACGAACTATCCAGCACCTTTTCCATATCCCGATACATTTCCACTGCGGCAGCTGTAAAATATTCGTAATCTTCCGCCATTGTCCACTTATTCACATTCACCGGATTAATAACAGCACCGGCTACCCCGCGTGCTTTTGGAAGCGTTTTAGGCTCGTCATATACCAGGAAGGAAATGTTCTGCTTCCACAATTCATAACTAAGCAAAGTGCCTGCTATACCTTGACCAATGATAAGATACCGGGGCATAATAAATGATCAACTAATGATACGAAGCCTGGCATAATTGAGCATGATCTTTTTTTCTCCGTTATGCTCAAACTTCACCAGGGCAATGGGATTCTGAGGGCTTCCTTCCATTTTCACCACTTCTCCAAATCCAAACTTCTGGTGCTCAATTCGCTGCCCCGCCTGCAACCCGGAGGTGTCGCTCGCCGTAAAGTCGGCCGAGGGCTGGTGTACTTTTACATTGCTTTGCGCCTGCACGCCGATATAGCCGGGAGTTGTATCTTTTTTCTTTGCCGGAGGCGGACCATATTGCTTCTCGGCCTGCCAGGCGGTAGACTTTGACGTGGTACCAAATGCACCGCCTCGCATCCTTTCAAAAGCCGATGTGCCTAATGCGCTACGGATGCTGCTTCCTGCACTCGTTTTATCAAGATACTCCTCAGGTATTTCGCTAATGAAACGGCTGGGCTCGTTTTGTATAAGGCTTCCAAAGCGATAGCGCGAATTTGCATGGGTTATCCATAATCGCTCTTTGGCCCGGGTGATCACCACGTAAAATAAGCGCCTTTCTTCCTCCAGCTCTTCGCGGGTATTAATACTCATGGCATTCGGAAAAAGGGTTTCTTCCAGTCCGGCAGCAAAAACACAACTAAACTCCAGTCCTTTTGCCGCGTGGATAGTCATAAGTTTCACCGTATCCGCGTCCGCATTTTTATTGTCTGCATCGGTTAACAGGGTAATCTGTTGCAGATAAGCGCCGAGGCTCCTGTCTTCTATATCTGATACCGCTTCTTCCGGAATGGTGTCGCTTTGGGGCGTATCATCAACCAATACATCTGGTATATCCTGTTTTGAATCTTCAGCTTCCATTTCGAAAGGCGCCGGCTCAAAATTTTCAACCGGGCGTTCTACCCATTCTTTAATTGAGTTCAGTAACTCCTGGATATTCTCGTAGCGGGCAACACCTTCGGTACTCTTATCATTAAACAACTCTTTCACAAAATTGGTCTGCTTTCCCACGTGCACGGCTACATCGTACGCATTTTTGCGTTGTAACATGCTCGCAAAACTTTTTATCATCATCACAAACTGTTCAACCGCTTCGAGTGTTGCTCCCCGCAAACCAAAATCACGTGCCCGTTCCAATACCTGCCAGAAGGAAATATTATTTTCATTGGCCGCCAGAATAATTCTGTCCACAGAGGTTTTGCCAATTCCTCTTGCAGGATAATTGATAATACGTTTCAAGGCCTCTTCGTCATTTGGGTTCACCAGTACACGCAAATAGGAAATATAGTCCTTCACTTCTTTTCTTTGGTAAAAGCTGATGCCTCCATAGATGGTGTACCCAATACCGAGGCGGCGCAATGCCTCTTCAAATGCACGACTTTGCGCATTGGTACGATACAGAATTGCAAAATCTTTATTGTGATAATGATTGCGTAACCGTTGCTCCTGTATGCTATCCGCTACAAATTTCCCTTCATCGTTATCTGACATAGTACGTACCAGCCTGATCTTCTCGCCCGTTACATTTTCTGTAAAAAGCGACTTCTCAATTTGGCCCTTATTGTTTCTGATTACCTCGTTGGCTACATTTAAAATATTCTGGGTGCTGCGGTAATTCTGCTCCAACTTTATCACCTTAACATCATCGTAGTCTTTTTGGAACTGCAATATATTTTGGATAGTAGCGCCCCGAAAACTGTAGATACTCTGTGCATCATCTCCTACTACGCATACATTCTCATGCATGGCACCCAGCAGTTTAATAATTTCATATTGGGCCGGATTGGTATCCTGGTACTCATCAATCAAAATATACCTGAACTTCCGCTGGTATTTACTCAGGGCGTCCGGGAAGTGTTTCAGTAATTCATACATCTTTATGAGCAGGTCGTCGAAATCCATCGCTCCATTTTTGAAGCACCGTTTGGTATAGGCATCAAATATTTTAGCAATAGCCGGCCGGTTACTGCGCAAATCTTCCTGCTGGATGGCATAATCATTAGCATATTCTTCCGCATTCACCAACGCGTTTTTCGCACTTGATATCCGATTATAAATCGTAGCGGGTTTATAATGTTTATCGTCAAGGTTCAGTTCGTTTATTACCGATTTGATGACACTTTTTGCGTCATCTGTATCATAAATGGTGAAGTGGTTGGGATAACCCAGGCGGTGTGCTTCGCCACGAAGAATACGGGCAAATACACTGTGAAAGGTGCCGATATACAAATTTTGAGCTTCATTGTTTCCCAAAATATGGCCAATCCTTTCTTTCATTTCTTTGGCTGCCTTATTGGTAAAAGTGAGCGCCAGAATATGAAAGGCATCTACTCCGGTTTCCATCAGATGGGCAATGCGCGTAGTAAGCACTTTCGTTTTTCCGCTGCCGGCCCCGGCAATAATCATAAGAGGACCGTCAATATGCAACACGGCTTCTTTCTGTCTTTCGTTCAAACCCTTTAAATAATCCTGCATGGGGTGCAAGTTAAGAAAAGGAGGAGAGTCGCGACACATTGTAAAAGTTTGGTAAAAAAAATTACGCACTTACGCTATAATTCCCGGAGTACTTCTGCTGCCAGGTGCACATCACCCGGAAGTAACTATTTTCTTTTGTACCTTTGCCTTTCTTCCTTGCACTGCTATAGATGTTCTCTTCATCTGACAGTTATTTCAACAATTGCTTGTTCAGTCAACCTAAATGGAATACTTATGCACAAATCACACGCAGGCAGTAACCCCGATATTGTATTGGTAGGGGCCGGAATTATGAGCGCAACTTTGGGCGTTATGCTCAAAGAACTGCAACCCGACCTGGTTATACACGTGATTGAGCGGCTGGATACCGTAGCTGCCGAAAGTTCTGATGCCTGGAACAATGCAGGCACAGGTCACTCGGCGTTTTGCGAGCTTAACTATACTCCTCAAAAGGAAGACGGAAGGATTGATTGCAGTAAGGCCATTAAAATTGCCGGACAGTTTGTGGAAAGCCGGGAGTTCTGGTCTTTCTTAATTGAGCAGGGATATATCCATAACCCTGAAGAGTTTATACGCCCGGTACCGCATGTTAGTTTTGTTCAGGGTGAAGAGAATGTTACGTATCTGAAGAAACGCTTTGAGGCGCTCACAGGATATAACCTGTTTAAAGGTATGTTGTATTCAGAAGACCATGCCCGTATGGCAAAGCTTATGCCATTGGTGATGGACGGGCGCGATGCTTCCGCTGTTGTGGCCGCAACACGGATGAATGCCGGCACTGATGTAAACTTTGGCGCCCTTACCAGAAAATTATTCCGGTACCTGTTTGATTTTCCAAGCGTAAAACTTCACCTGGCACACGAAGTGAATGATCTTCACCAGGACGCCGACGGAAGATGGCACATTAAAATCAAAAACCTAACCACCGATAAGAAAAAAACGATTGTTGCCCCCTTTGTTTTTATTGGGGCGGGAGGAGGCTCGCTACCCTTGCTTGAAAAATCAGGTATTCCGGAAAGCAGGGGTTACGGTGGATTTCCGGTGAGCGGCCAATGGCTGATATGTAACAACCCTGCTGTTATTGAACGCCACAATGCTAAAGTATATGGTAAGGCAGCTGTGGGTTCTCCGCCAATGAGTGTGCCGCATTTAGATACCCGGGTTATTGATGGAAAGCGATCTCTGCTCTTTGGCCCCTATGCAGGCTTCTCTACAAAATTTCTTAAAAACGGCTCGTTATGGGACCTTCCTGCCTCTATTAAAATGAGCAATATTAAGCCAATGGTAATGGCCGGTATTCACAACCTGCCGCTTACCAAATATCTTATCGAACAGGTGAGTCAATCGGGCGAAGACAGAATGAATGCATTGCGCGAATATTTTCCTAAAGCCAAAGCAGAAGACTGGGACCTGGAAATTGCCGGACAACGTGTTCAGGTAATTAAAAAGGACGAAGAGGAAGGGGGCGTGCTGGAGTTTGGTACTGAAGTAGTAAATGCTGAAGATGGAAGTATTGCTGCGCTTTTGGGTGCTTCACCCGGAGCATCTACGGCCGTAGCGATTATGATTGACTTGTTGCACCGATGCTTTGGCGACAAAATGAGCACACCGGAATGGCAAAACAAATTAAAAAAAATGATTCCTTCCTATGGTGAGTCGCTCATTGAAAATGATCTCCTGCATCAAGTGTCGGCCAACAGAACAGCGAAGGTGCTGGGTTTGGCGGAGACCGGTATGGTAGTGGCGTAAAGCCTGGTGGCCATACCTGAGAGCAAATTATAAACGCCACCCCATAAAAAAGTGCCGCCCGTTAGTTGTTTTGTATACCAACAGACAGCACCTTATGCGATGTTGTGGCGCGTATTAGATCTTAATTCTCACGCCACCGGTGATATTAAATCCCTGGGTACTGTACCCATACACTTCGGTATATTTTGCGTTGCCGATATTTCTCACATCCACATACCATTTGATGCGTTGCCTGGCCATGGCGTACGAAGCATGGGCATTCCATAAAGTATATGCACCCAGTTCGGTGGATTGTTGTGAAAAAGTGGACATGTCGTAATACAAATCGTTGCGCTTGCCGTAAGTATTGATTTGTGTACTCACAAAAAACGCGGGGGTAACCTGCCAGCCTGCGTTTATTCCCACGCTATGTTTTGGCCTGCGGATCAGGTTGGAATAGGTACTGTCTTTACCATTTTGCTGTGTAGTAACTTCTCCATCCACAAATGCATAAAAGAGTTTCAACTTCAACTTTTTATTAATATAAAAAGTGGGCTCCACTTCAAAACCGTGATCTTTTTGTTTATTCAGGTTAATCAATTGAAATGATGGCCCATACACCATTACGTTCTCGATAGTTCTTCTAAAATAAACCACTCTTGCATCAATCACTCCCGATAGCAAACTACTTTGTACTCCGGCTTCGGTGGTTGCAGATGTCTCTGGCTGAAGACTTACATTCGAACCAAATGGTCCGTATAACGACTGCAACGATGGTGTTTTAAAAGCAGTTGCATAATTAATAAAAATCTTTACTGCTTTGTTGAAAGTGTACGACGGATTAATACTATACGTGAAGTTATCTCCGTATGCCGAATGTTTATTATAACGGGAGCCAAGTTCAAGATTAAATCCTCCGAGATCGCGAACAAATACGGAAAGATAAGGACTGGTAAGCTCTGCTGTTGGATTCTTAGGATTGGCGCTCTCATCGTTCATCTTTTGTTTGTTGTAATGAATGCCGCCCAACAATTGGAGGTGCGAATGAAAAGAATAGTGCGCATACAACTCCACACTGTTTTTGCTTCCTTTGTAAGGATACTCACCATAATTGTCTTTAAAATTGCGGTTCACCTCATCGTAATTATAAAAAGCCGTAACACCTCCGTTGGCAAAACTGTATTGTGCCTGGGCGCCGGTAGTGAGTAATTGTGCTTCGTATTTGCTGTTGGCATCTCTGTAGGCGCCGCCGTCGTAGTCGCCTTTAAAATGGGTGTACCTGAAATAGGGTTTTATATGAAGCCCTTTGGCCACACCTGCATCAAACTGTGCGTGAAATGCATTTTGAGTAAACCCGTCTTTATCAAACATTCCGGTTGCGGTAGTGTCTGTTGCCTCAGAAATGCCCCCGGTTTTATAATGGGTGAACCCAATATTATATGATGATCCTTCGGCCGTTCCACTCAAACCCGCATCTGCCTTATAGGTTTTGTAGGATCCGGCAGATACTCCTCCATAGCCTTGTACCATCTTGTCTGCAGCTTTTTTAGTAATAATATTAATCACGCCTGCAACGGCATCGGATCCATATAAAGTAGATTGTGCTCCTTTAAGAATCTCAATGCGTTCTACCTGCTCTAATGGAAACATGCGGATATCGAATGCCCCGCCGGTGCCTGAAGGATCGCTGATGGGAATACCGTTAACCATGATTACCGTATAGTCTGTACCTGCCCCTCTCAGATAAATACTTTTGTCTTTACCCGGATTGCTGTATGCGCCATTTACCAATATTCCCGCCTGTTCACTGAGTAGTTGTGCCATGTCTTTTCCGGAGCTGTTCTCAATTTCCTGTCTGCCGATTACAGAGACCACCTTTCCGGTTTCACTCATTTTTTTGGGGAAACGGGTTGCGGTGATTACAATTTCATTTAATGATGTGGCGTGCGTACTGTCAGACTGAGCCCACGCAGCCTGGCCGCTCAATAAAAACATGGCCAAAAAACCTAAATGCGTCTTCTTCATAAACTGTCCCTTTCGGAATTTAAAATTGAACGAATGAGCGCGGGTAAAAGAAGTGAAAATGCCTGCTGTAGGAAGTCAAATTCATCTCCGGCTTTTCACCCGAAAGCCCTTTGATTATGTTGTGAATCTGGCAGGTCTTCTGGCTTGGTGTACTATTGAATTCCTTCCCGTGGCGCCCTTGTGCCACAGTGGCTGAACCATTCAACAGGTGAGTGCAAAAACGAACGGTGCGTTAATAAAACACGTAATCCAACTTCGTCCTGCAACCCATAAACCTTACAGCTACGGGGATAGCGCCGGATTTGCACCGGACTTCCCTTTTAATGACGCCGCAGCGTCAACCAAATACGCCGCAAAGATGACTGGAGAATATGAGAATTCCAAAAACAAATCGTGAAAGAAATGGCCCGGGGAGCTCCCTTCATAATAAAATAAATTATGAAACAGCATGAGTAATGAACAAGCCGCCTTTCCCATTTTCAATTAATCATCCTCACCTCCGCCGCCACGATTATTTCGGTTAATTAATGAGAAATCGGCTTTACCAAATTTGTAACTGAATGAAATGCGGAAACTCCTTACACTCCAACGCCGGTAAGAATCCTGGTAGAAATAATCTGTATCATAAATGGTTCCCCATCGCCTGGAATTAAACACGTCATTGATGCCCAACGTTATTGATGCCCGGTTGTTTTTCAGAAAATCCTTTCGTATTGCAAAATCCATATCAAATTCAGACAATCGCCTTCCCTGGGGGATAACTTCCGGAGATTCATAATCCGCTATAAGTTGAAAACTCAGGTTGTTGAATAATGCACTCCTGTCTGTTTTAATTTTGTAACTGGATATCAACCTTGCTTCCCAACTAAAACCTTTATTGCTCAAATCCACATTATTGATATTAGCCTTCACCGTTCGGTACTGCAAATTAAGCGTAGGGGTAACTTCAAAATTAGGAGCCAAAGTTTGCTGCAAAGTGAATTCGGCACCATAGCGGTTGGTGGTACTCGCGTTCACCCAGGTGTTGAGTATGGCATTAGGATCCACTGCCGCATTTTGCAGTTG
>JADZFY010000038.1 GCA_020854215.1 Chitinophagaceae bacterium
ATGAAGCCCATGTTGCACGTAACCCCGCTTTCTCATTGCAACCGGCCTGTCTTATGGGGCTTGAATGGGAAGTGGTGGCTTTAATAAACAACTTTAAGAGGGGAATGGCAGGTTTGGGGAATTGAAAAAGCAGAAAAGATCCTGAAGGTGCTGGTCGAAAGTTTTAATTCATTTCATATTTTTAGTTTACGATCAATACGATCCCGGCCCGGTGAACAGGTTTTTTTCAGAATCTATTTGTGAGTGTGTTCGTGTGTAAGAGTCCCGGTGGCGGGCCACGGTGATCAAAGCGAAGAATGGTTTTCATGTGTGTTTTCCTGCAACAGGGATACAGCACGGCAGGAGCTTTGCGGGGTTCGTGTTTTATCAAACTCATGGTACGCCCTTCCAATTGCAAAATAATCTGCGGAATAGCGTACGCTTTCTTCCGGCCGGAGAGTATTCCATAGTGCCGGATGCGGGCAAAACCGCTGCTTCGGGTGTGGTGTCCG
This sequence comes from Chitinophagaceae bacterium, assembly GCA_020854215.1. Taxonomy (GTDB): domain Bacteria; phylum Bacteroidota; class Bacteroidia; order Chitinophagales; family Chitinophagaceae; genus Agriterribacter. Next base: position 492 of record JADZFY010000038.1, read on the forward strand.
ACCGGTATAGCCTTGACAAGTCAACCGAAACGGCCTACCTTCGCTTATCAGATGCTCAGGACAGGCAGGAATTAGCGGCAACCCACTTTAGAAAAATTGTTCAGTTACCAGGTGGCAAAGATAATAACACAGGTTTTGCATCATACGGGCTGATGTGCAAACCTGGGGCTTTGTGCTTCTATTGAACGTTAGTAATAAATTTAAACTTTCATGCTCCGAAACCCGTCTGCCCGCAAAGTCTGAAACCGTTGTATCCAATGCTAAAAAAAGAACAGTAAAGTGAAACAACCATTTTTTACGTTGGCCTTTTTAATGATCAGTCAGTTAACAATGTCACAAGGCTCGTTTATACTACCTCAGGAAGGCGCGCACTGGAAAGAGGTATGGTGCAATTACTGGGCTGGTATTTTCAATGGAGTATATTACGTTGATAATCTTCAGATAAAAGGCGACACGGCATTCAACGGCTATCAATACAAAAAGCTTTACAAAGATGAACGCGTTTACAAATACGCACACCTTACCACGGTGACTTATGATTCCCTGATCTCCACCAATGAGCAGTTCTTTGGTGGAATAAGGCAAGATTCTCAAAAGGTTTATGTGGCAGCCGCATTGTATGACACTACTATGAACGAAAAACTTCTGTTTGATTTTTCTGCACAGGAAGGCGATACTGTTGGCATTTGGTTATACCTGGCAGGATACCAGCAGTTTATCATAGACAGCATGTATCCTGTAATTGTAGCCGATGGAAGTTCCCGCAAGAAATACACCCTGAAGGAAACCAGTGCAGGCACTCCTTTACCATTGTACTGGTTAGAAGGTATAGGATCTAATTATGGGCTACTTTCATCGCATTACATTTATATGAATGATGAAGTACATTACCTTCGATGCTTGCAGCATGACACCGTGAAGATATATGACGTCGTGCCCAATTACTCGAACGATTGTCTTGCCACGCCACTGCAAAGCTGTGATTCATCAGTTGCCGGGATTGAAGAAAGGAACGTGAAAATGTCTGTGAGAATTTTTCCGAACCCAATGAGGCAAAATACAACTTTGGAGTTCGATAATTCCAAAAAAGAGAACCACACCCTGACGCTTTATGACTCACAAGGACGGCTTGTCAGGAAAATAACCAATATAACGACAAACAAACTAACCATTGTCACAGACGACCTGTCCAGTGGGCTGTACCTGTTCCGGATTCATGCAGACGGGCAGGTACGTGCCAATGGTATTTTGACAATAGAATAAAAAGAAAATAAAAGACACATGGCGCAACAAAAAATATAGGTAATGGGGCTGACCCTTGTTCTCACCCCCTAATTGACGGGACAAAATTTACAGGAGGTTAGAACACGTAGTAAGGCCATCCATTACCGTGCTAATTGCTAATTATTCCCTATATTTGATTCAGGTGCTGGTGTATATCGGACAGATTGCTGTTACCAGAAACTATACAACAACAGTTACAAACAGCAATAAAAAGAATCTTAGTGTTACTTTTGACAATTAAATTTTAGCCTAATGGCAAAACAGGTATTTATTAATTTGGCAGTAAAAAACCTGCAAAAATCAATGGACTTTTATGCTGCATTAGGATTTACAAACAATCCTCAGTTTTCCGACGACTCCGCAAAATGTATGGTATGGAGTGAACATATTTTTGTAATGATAATGGCACACGAAAAATTTGCAGGATTTACATCCAAACCCATTGCTGACACTAAAACCTATATTGCAGGACTTTTTTCGCTTTCGTTGGACAGCGTTGATGAAATGAATACGGTTATGGCACATGGATTAAAAGCAGGCGGGACTGAACCTAACGAAATGAGAGACTATGGTTTTATGCAACAGCGAACCATAGAAGACTTTGACGGACACACATGGGAAGTTTTCTATATGGACATTACAAAATTTCCAAAGCAATCATAAACAACACATCTCATGGACCGTGAAATTCAAAATTGGGACCTATCGTTTCGAAAGATGAAATTTTCCCGGCATCGGCAATACAAATTAGCAAATACCTGAAAATGCAGAAATGAAATTTGGCATTCCCACCCCGTTTGGTTTTTAATCATTCCATGGAATAAATAAATAAAGTTGACATTCAGGGTGTCTTGAAAATTCCCTACACCTGCAATGGGGTTAAAACAAATAATCAAACGAAAGTAAAATCAGCAAGACTAAAATAAATTTATAATTATGGCACAAATAAATCCTTACCTGCATTTTAACGGCAATGCCGAAGATGCATTTAACTTTTACAAATCTGTATTTGGCGGAGAGTTTGTAATGGTTGTACGTTTTAAGGATATGCAAATGGCAGAACAGCCAATATCTGAAAACGAGGCCGACAAAATAATGCATATTTCTCTGCCAATAGGTAAACATAGTGTGTTAATGGGAAGCGACACACCCGAATTTATGGGCAGGCACAATGAAAATGAAAACAGGAGTAAAATTTCCATAAGTGCAGAAAGCAAGGAAGAAGCGGATCGTTTATTTAGCGGACTTTCCGCAGGCGGTAAAATTGAAATGCCAATAGCAGACAGCCCCTGGGGCTCATATTTTGGAATGTTCAGAGACAAATTTGGGTTTGAATGGATGGTGGACTTCGATCCAAGATATAATGGGCAACCCTAAATAAAAACCACCATCGCCAGGATGCTATTGGCAACAGGAGGGCTGAATTGTCTTTTCTCACATCGCAAATATCCCGAACGCTGGCGGCAATTATACCACGCAATGACGACACAACCATGAGACAAAAACTGAACCTGATAACCCTTGGAACCGGTAACTTTCACAAATCGCTGGACTTTTACGAAAAAGGACTGGGTTGGAAAAAATCTGATAAAAGCATGGACGAACTGGCTCTGTTTGACTTAGGCGGAATTATCCTGGCTTTGCACCCCCGGCACGAACTCGCGGCCGATACAACACTGACCTATCAACCCACCACATTTTCGGGACTGACCATTTCACACAATACCAGATCTGAAAAGGAAGTGGACGAAGTTTTAGAAAAAGTGGCAAGCCTTGGAGCGACAATCGTAAAGCCGGCACAAAAAGTCTATTGGGGCGGTTATAGTGGTTACTTCAAAGATCCGGATGGACACTTGTTTGAGGTAGCCTATAATCCATATTGGGAACTTGACAAAA
>JADZFY010000039.1 GCA_020854215.1 Chitinophagaceae bacterium
ATTCTTCCGGATTGATGTCTGCGCCTTCGGCGGCCTTTTCATACGCTAAACTTTCCCCTAATGTGCTGCCCAGAAAAACGCCGGTATTTTTCGGTAGTTGAAGTTTTGCCTGCGTTATTGCCTGTTTCGTTGCTTCAAGGGCCATCCATGCACCGCGGTGAATTGGAGGAGCGTCAAAATTGGTTACCCGGCATGCAGAGGTATTCCGGTACCCGGCGGTTTCAAGATCATTAAATTGTTGCAGGGAAGTTTTTCCTTTGAGCAGGTTAATCCAAAGTGTATCCATTCCAATGCCTAAGGGTGAAACAACGCCTATACCCGTAATTACTATTCTGGTCATACTGCAACTATTTTGCTATGCAGATAGGTGGCCGTTGCATTTAAGGAAAACAATTCCGTTAAGTCTTTATCCGGAATAATTACTTTGAACGCTTGTTCAATTCTTGCCACAAATTCAACCAACTCTAATGAATCTAATCCCCAATCGTCCCTAAAATGATCTTCAACGCCAATTGATTCGGAAATTTGAGGTTTTACTACGCGAAGAATAGTATGTAATTGCGTTATGATATCATTCTTTTCCATCGTTATTTCCAGCTTATTCATTTTGAGTTGGCTGGGTTTCATTTTTTACGTGATGTTGGATGCCATCTGTTGGCGTTTACACTTCGTATTTCATCTGCAATTCAGTTCCCTCGCATTTTCTTTAGCCAAACACGGCTACCGCTTTTGCTTTTTGTAAACTATTTTCATCAGCGTACAGTGGCGCAAACGGATCACCGATAATTCTGTAATTTTCAACTGCTTCAATATTGGGAGGTTCGGCGTGTAAAAGTAAGTCACCAAGGTTGTCTATTCCTTCGTTAATGGCACTACAAATTCTTATTGCCCATTTCATATTATCCGTATGCCTTGTTTCACGAACGGCACCAACTGTTGCCGCGGAAACGCCCAGCAGCGGAAGCGATTCTGCATATGAAAGTCCCGTTCGTTTTCGGCTGGCGGTTTTGCAGCATAAGGACAATAAACAACCCAGGGGACTCCCTTTAAAATCTTCGAAATGATGTGTTCGCATTCCGTAATAGCCCACCCAGCCCACTGATCTGCCATGTCCGAAGTATATGCCCATACCTAATCCTGATCCTAATGCATTTACTACGTCGGCTCGGGAAATTACGTCTCCTGTCCACTTAAAAACGGGTATTTTTTCTTCCAGCAAATCCGTCATACGTTGCGTGAGTCTCAGGTATTGCGGATGCCATTGCGCCAACAACGCCAAACCCGGCGTGTTTTTTTTTCGCCGGTGCACTTTTTTCAAAGTTCGAATAAACGGAAGAACGTCTGCTTCCTTTTGCAACGGGAGCCACGCTGCGGGAATCTTACTTTTTTGTGTGCAAAGAAATGGGCCGGGAAGTACGGTTGAAGGTGCGTATATTTTTTTACCCACCACTAATACGGCATCAAACGCATGAGACAAAAATTCAGCATAAAAAGATACAGAAGGCGGACGGCCGTGGTATGCAACAGAGGTAACGTCTACGTTCAGCAGGCTATAAGCCTCCGACAGATACTTGCCTGCAAGGCGCATATCTGCCGGATAAACCAATAGCAAATTCCTGTTTTTATTAAGCTGCATCCGGTCTGTTTTCCTGTACATAATCTACGTAGGGCTGCCAGGCTTCATATTCTGCAGCGGGTCTCATCTGCAAATATCTTCTTACAAAATAATGCATGGTTATTTGCCCCTGTTGTTCGGGATTGAACGACATAAAATCACCATTTGCTGCGTCAAGTGCTGCGTCGCCACCTTGTCCGTCAATTCGTCCCGATGCATCGTCAAAGGAATTTCCTGCATAATCACCATTGAGAATGGTAATGGAGGCACCTTCAGTATAACCGTAATTATATCCGGCGCCAGCCTGGCTAACGAGTGCATGTGCCATATAAATAGGTCCTACATTTTGATTTTGCCATACATGTGTCATTTCGTGAATAAGGGATGATCTGCGAATTGGGCCGTCATCTGCATCAAAATTGATCAGGTTGCCCGTAACAAAGGCCCTTGATTCCGAATTGTCGTTGAAGAAATCCTGAATGCCAAAGATGATGCTGTTGGTAGGGCTTTCGGTAGCTATATATACGGTATCAAAATCAATAATATCTCCGAATATCAGCGTAGCGTCTGCCCGCTCTGCATCTGTAAGATGTCGGAAGGAGTTCAGCATCTCCATTAATATAAATACTGCGGTATCCAACAAACCGCCTGCTATTTCTAATATCCCCTCAAGCATTTCAACAAGGTCTTCTCCAATTGAAACCATTGAGCGGATAAATTCATCCAAAAATTCTTCACCCGCGTCTACCACAGACTGTACCACCTGATTCATGGTTTGGCCTAACTGTCTTGCTGCTTTTAAAAGATTATCCATTGCCTGGTCCGGATGAATGGCTGTTTCCACTATCAGTTGAGCCAAAGTAATCCCGGCTTCAAAGGCGCCACGTACCACTTCAAGTGCCACTTCGAATGCTTTACCTACCGTCCATACTACTAACTTCGCAAGGGTAAATCCGGCATTCAACGCACCTTTTACAAATTTGGCAATTCCCGGTATGAAGTCTTTTTCAAGATAGTTCAACGCGTACACTATTGAATTGCCGAGGCGTTCCCATACACCTGCGAGTTGTTCCAGCATTTCATCCCCAACGGTTATCGCCCAGTCAATTACTTCCGTAATGGCAGCGCCAACGTTTTCCACTAATTGAATCACCTTTTCAAATACGGCATTTGTTTGTTGTGCTGCCCAGGTTAATACTTCTGAAACACTCTTCTTCACAAATCGGCAGGCCAAAATAGCCTCTCTCCACAAGGCAGATGCCAGGTCTTCACCACGACTTATCAGCCAGTCGAGTACTTCTCCCACCGGGCCGAGCGCCTGCAAAATACCGTTCACTACTTTACGGAAGATATAGTATGTGGTACCCACTACGGTTTCTAAAATTTCTGCCACGGTTTTGCCAATTTGAATTGCTGCATCAATTAAACGGGCAGCCGTGCGGTAGGTAAACTCAACAAGGGTTCTTGTAAATTCAAGAATGGTTTTTCCCAGTTCAAAAGCTGCTTTGAGCACCTGCTTTAACAGGTTCATCGCAATATTAAAAACATCTTTAACCAGGTTAAGCATCGTTTTGCCCAAATTAAAGAAAGCCTGTACTACTTTCTTAATTGCACCCAATGCATGTGTAGCAATGGTTTCAATTACTTCAAACAAAGTACGTCCCGCCTGTAAAAGCCCGTCAAGCACCTTGGTAGCTATATCTACGGCAGCTGAAGCAATGTATTTGGTGAACTCAATAACGGCTGTGCCTATTCGAACTGCCGCATTCACCACTTCGCGAACAAGATCTATTCCGGCGCTTACCACGTTATCAATGATGTTGCCTAATGTTCTGCCCAAATCCATAAACGAGCGTATGATGGTATCGAACAAAGCGGAAGGACGAGTAATCGCAGTGATCAGAATTTCGCCAATGGTTTTGCCAATTTCAAACAACGCCTGAACAAAACTTTTTACCAGCGTAAAACCAAACTCAAATGCTTTTTCCAGAATGTTTCCAATGCTCTTACCAATTTCAATCAATGCTTCAACTGCCTTTTTAATCACGTCAAAAGTCTTGGTAGCGAGCCATGATACAAATTCTATTAACTGGCGCCCCAACTGGTCTATGGCACGCAGCACGGTAATAAATGCATCTTTTACCAAATTAACAGCGGCATCCAGTACTTCAAACATGGCCTTGCCTATTGCAGCTATGCCTGCTATTATTTTTTTCACCAGTTCATATCCCGTTTCTATGGCGGCTGAAATAAGGTCGAAGATGGTTTTACCGGCAGCGATCAATGCCTCCACCAATCCAGCTACCGCATCGGCTGCCCAATTGACCACATCTACAATTGCAGCTGCAAGGGATTCAACCGCATCTACTACCGCGTCAACCACCGCGTTGATTGCGTTAACAATATCATCTGCCAGGTCTTCAAAAAATTCAACCACTGCATCATCCATGTCTTCATGCTGGGGCGTTCCGGGTTTTTTTCCCTCCGCTTTCAGGCGTTGGAGTTCAAAGCCTGCATCTCTCAGCCAATACAACACTTCATCCACCGCTGATTTATCAATATTCTTCCGCTCGCCCACAAAATCTTTCATAAGTACGCGTCCGAAACCCCTCGGTAACTGACTAATAGCATGAACAACGCCTCTTGCCTGTCCTGCTTTTCTATACCCTTTAATCAGTGCTTTTCTTTCATCCTGTTTTAGATGAACGGCCCCCTGGAATAACTCGCGGTGCTGCTGAGGGTCGGGCAGGTTTTGCGCATACGATTCTGCTAACTTGATACCATTTTGGTGAGATTTTTTATACACCTGACTGAACGCCGGTGCCAGCTCTACCGGTTTGAAATTTCCTTTTCGTAAAGTTGTCTGGAGTGTTTTCTTGTTCCGGAACGAGGTCCTTTCAAGTGATTTAATCAGCCGGTTGGCACCCGGAGTTAATTTTGTGATGTCGGGCAATGCTTTTACGGACTTTTTTGGTTTTGTTATGGCTGCCTTTTTCTTTGCAGCCTTTACTGCCGGTTTAGCTTTTTCAACTTTAACCTTTGTTGTTTTTTTACTTTTCATAACAGCGCATTTAGGAAGTGAAGTGGTGATGTTCCATTAAGGCGCAACCCCATACATGGCAGGAGCGATCATGCAATGCAGATGAAGTAAAGCAGGTGGGTTAATTACTGCCGCGTCACAACTTAGGAAGAAGCCTCAGGTTGCATTCGTCAAACAGCAATTCACGACACGAGAGAGAACGGACCGGGCGGGTGACCAAAATACCAGAAGTAACAGAGCGTAAACGAAAATTAACGAAGGAACGAATTGCGCAACTAAAATAGTTCAAAGAAATGAACAGTGCAATAGGGGGAACAGAAATTTGTTTGATAGCATATTGCTATCGTTATTTCAAAATCTAATAGAACCCGTACATCCGCCTTACCTCTAAAACGATATCTTCTATTTGGGCATCTTCTGCACGCGGGCTATAGGTTTGTTTTAAACTGCTACCAAATATCCAGGCAACACTCTGCCAGAAGCCTGCAGAAAAGCTACCCTTGTATTCGTGAATAATATCATAACAGGTATTGCCGGTTTCCCTTGCAATCAGCTTCATCAACACTTTTCCCTGATAAATGGAAAGATCAGTAAGTGGCTTAGTAAATTCATTTCGCAGGTCCTTTTCACGGCTTTTGATATAGGTCTTCCGTTTTTCTTTATCGGGCATATTCACCAGGTGGGCATTAATATCATTAAAAACGGCACCGGCTTTTTTGGCGTAGGGATAGGTAACATATACGGCATTGCGCAAACGGGTCCATTCTCTCAACGCTCTCTTTTGCGCACCGGTTAGTTTAAGATAAATAAACACTTCCGAAAGTTCCCTGTAGGAAAGCGTGTCTCCATTGTAAATAATAGCAGGCACAGTAAGGGTATCATTTACCCCATATTGAGTTTGAGTGCGTCCTGCGAGGGGCAAAAGGATGCAACAGAGTAGGGAGATAAAAAGTGAAAAGTATAGTATCCTGCAACTGCCCATACACTTCAAATTACAGTATTAACGTATCACACACCTTTTTTAATACATGTAGACAGGAAACTCAGTCTAACCGCTGCCGGGCTACCCCAAAAATGAACGAAAATTAATTGCTCTTCTTAAACCGGTGCCACATGCTGATGAAAAAACCCGCCGACATCAACAGAATACCGAGCCATAGAATATTGATCAATGGAAACTGAAATGCCTTTAAGGTTATGTATTTCATAACGGCATTGGATTCCTTTATACCCAGCGAAATAGCATTATTTTCCTTGTTAACCTCCAGTACCAGGCTTTGCGCCATTACCGTATCCCGTTTTGCGATAGGGGCATTGGCTTTTGAAAATAATGCGGGTTGAGCCTTATAGGTCATACCATTATTTCCGTGTACCGTAACTTCTGCCAGCCATGCACTGTCAACCAAAGGTAAATCCTTATTGGTGCCTTTATTGGCTTCAATAATCTGATCTACCGTAATATAGCCGTTAGAATAAAACACGGTATCGCCCGTCTGAACAGGGTAGCTTACAAAGTTTGCGGTATCTTTTATGCTCTCAGGATCGGGCATAGAGGTAATAAACGTAAATACATCTTTGTGCCAGTAGTGGCGGGAATCGGGGTTAGCCGAGAGGCTGGTTCGTCCTTCCGCATCAGCCTTCATCAAAAATGCATTGGGATATAGCGTGAAATTTTCGAGCACCTTCCCCGTAGCTTCATCTTTACGCTCGTAATTTACCTTAAAGTACATTTTTTCATCCGCAGGATGAGAGGAATCGCCAACATAAGTTGCCATGTAATTGCCCATCGGCGTTGGAACGCCCATAATAAGGGTAACATTCTCCAAACCACTGTCATCTCTTCCCTTAGGGTCTTTAAGCCCCGGAATCATAATGCCTGTACGGTTGATAGAAATCACTTCTTTTTTAGAAGAGGATATCAGGATACCCACCAGCATAATTCCAAAACCCAGGTGCGCAACAGAACCTCCGGCCAAACTAAGTTTCCCTTTGGCGCCTGTCCAAATATAAACGGTGTTGGCAACTACAGCGTAGGTGCAGGCAAATATCGCCAGGTGAATAGCACCAAGGTACCCAATGCCATATTTGTTATAATGGATATTGCCAAAAACGCTGATCAATACCGAAATGATAAGAGCTATGATTGTAGGTGCAAGAATCTTTTTGATCCAGAATGATCGTGGTGTTTTCTTGTATTTCAGATATTGCGTAATAGCGGTTAACAAGCCTAAAACAATAGCAATCAAAACCATTACGCGATTGTACACGTACTCGGGATCTTCTCCAATAGCCTTGTTGGTACCAAATATATCGTTGATTACGGGTAACGATGTAAAGAAGGAAATATAAGCCGCAGAAATGAGTAACACTAACGCACCAACAAACATCCAGAACTCACGGGATGAAATGTCTTCTTCCCGGTGTATGACCGGTATTTGTTTTCTGTTTTTGAAATAGGTAAAAAGAAAAATTCCCGCAAAAGTAGACATCACAATAATCAGATGCCAGAACAGCGAATTGCCTTCGCCGGTAAACGAGTGAACAGAAGTGTCTCCCAATACGCCCGTACGGGTTAAAAAGGTAGAATAGATCAACAGCAAAAATGCGAGGAACAAAAACCAGTAGCTGGACCTGGAGGAATAACCGGTAGATTTATTGATAAGCATGGTATGCAAACCGGCTACCATCAATAACCACGGAACCAGCGACGCATTTTCTACAGGATCCCAGGCCCAGTACCCGCCAAAGGTGAGCGATTCGTATGCCCAGGCAGCACCCAGCATTATACCTATTCCCAATGCGGCTGCACTCAATAGCGTCCAGGGCAATGCGGCTTTTATCCAGCCGGTGTAGTCTTTTTTCCAAAGACCGGCAAAGGCAAAGGCAAAGGGAACTACTGCCGAGGCGAATCCCAAAAACAAAATAGGAGGGTGGATAACCATCCAGTAATTCTGAAGCAGTACATTTAATCCGTTGCCGTCACGCAGGTATTTTTGAAGGTATAAAGGATCCTGGAACACGGGTGCATTTGGAAACTCATCTCTCATCAACACAAAGGGACTGCTGCCAATTTTCAAATCAAAAAAGTAAAGACCGATGATAAAGCTCGTCAGAAATATTTGCATTAACGAAATGGTGGTCATTACCGGCGCTTCCCATTTCTTCCCTTGCAGCATAATTCCCAATCCGAGGATACAATGCCAGAAAATCCATAACATAAAGCTTCCTTCCTGGCCTTCCCATAAACAGCTCAACAGGTATTTGGTGGGCAGGCTCCGCTTGGAATGCTGGTGGGCATACTCGTATTCGAAGTAATGGTTGTAGATGATACTGTACAAACAAACGAAAATGGCAATCACTGCAAGCGTTTCAATAATGAACGTGATCCTTGCCAGTTTCTTCCACCTGTTGTGTTCCTCTGGAACAGTGGTTTGTGTTGCTTTAAAATATGCGAATGTTGCTACTAAAGATGCGACGAAGGAAAGTAATACGCTAAAATGGCCAAACTGGCCGATAAATAAATGTTCACCCTGATAAACCATGATAAATTAGTCCTGCATTTTATATTCTAAAGCCTTTTTCTGTTGCAACGGATCATCTTTGTATTTGGATGGACATTTGAGTAAAATTTCTTTACATTCAAACACATCACCGTTCATTTTCCCCTTCATTACAATACGCTCGCTCATTTCCAGCTCCGGTGGTTTGGTATTATGATAAACCACTTTGGTTTTTCCGCCTAAAGAATCCACTGCATAAAAAACCAGGAAGTTGGGATCCACCACCGGGTTGTATTCAATGTCTTTTGAGCGATCCAGTTGAGCGATCAAATGAATAAACTTACCCTGCTTTTGTTTGGCAGAAGCGATGGTATCGTATGTAGTAAGATCTTTGGATAAGGTGATCAGCATATAAGCAATGGCTGCTGCAATGATGACCAACGTTACGATATGAATTTTTTTCATAATAAAAAACTTGTTAACGCGTAGCGAAATTAGGTCAAAAAACAACGCAGTTGATAAATGATTTTGTGCTAAATCGTCTATTTGGCTTACACTAACGTTAACAAGGTGTATTTAACTTTTCATAAACAAATACAGGTTAACCGTGTAAAACAGGCAAACAGGATTGTAAAATCTTTAAATGTTTTCTCGTCGTCTGCAACGCTTCTGTCGCCAGAAACGTTATAGAAACGGGCAATGTTTGCATCTGCAGTAAATTAATATAACTTGCACCGCTTTTTAAAGTAACTTTTTGTTGCGCTATGGACATTTCTAAGTTCGACCCGAATAGTTCCGGGAATCCCAATTACAACATTTTTGGTTTGCCTTTTACCGAAGAAGATGCGAGGCTGGTGGTTTTGCCGGTTCCCTGGGAAGTAACGGTAAGTTACCTTGCAGGAACAGCCCGTGCGCCGGAAAGGATAAAAAAAGCAAGTCTTCATGTTGATCTTTTTGATCCCGATGTTCCGGATGGATGGAAGCAGGGTTTTCATTTGCGGGAGCCGGACAAGAAAATTTTATTTAAGAGCGACTACCTCCGTAAGGAAGCAGAACTTGTGATTGACTTTATTTCACAGGGACAACAGGTGAACGATAACCGGTTTATGTGCAAAGCCCTTAAGGAAGTAAACGAGGGCAGCGCGTTCCTAAACGGGTGGGTGTACGACCAAACAAAAGCATTATTGGATAACGGTAAATTGGTGGGACTACTGGGAGGGGATCACAGTACGCCTATTGGGTTTTATAAAGCGATGGCGGAAAAATATAATGATTTCGGCATTTTACAAATTGACGCGCATTGTGATTTACGAAAGGCCTACTTACAATTTACCCATTCCCACGCCTCCATTATGTATAATGCACTACATGAAATTCCTCAGCTTACCCGACTGGTGCAGGTGGGCGTGCGCGATTTTAGCCAGAGTGAGTGGGAATACATCACCAACAGCAATAACCGGGTAGTAACGTATTTGGATAAACAAATTAAAGAACGGCAGTTTGAAGGTGTTAGCTGGCAGTACCTGACAGATGAGATTATTAATCATCTTCCGCAGAACGTATTCATCAGTTTTGATATTGACGGATTAAACCGAACGCTATGTCCGCATACAGGTACGCCGGTGCCTGGAGGTTTTGAAGCGGAACAGTTATTTTACCTTTTCAGGCGGGTGTTGGAAAGCGGGCGCCGCCTGATTGGTTTTGACCTTTGTGAAGTAGGTATAAGCAGCAACGAGTGGGATGAAAACGTAGGGGCAAGGGTTTTGTTCAAATTGTGCAACCTCATGGTGGCAAGCAACTGATTAATATGACGAGGAAAAAGACGCCCGAACTGTTTCAATATGTCCTAATCCTGAAAAAGGAAAGGCCCGAAAGCATCAATTATATCAGCTTTTTGTTGTGTTTTATCTCCTGGCTGTTTTTTTTGTTTCACGTATATGTCAACGAAAGTTTTTCATCGTCACTCTTCTGGACCGGATGGCTTATTCCCATTGTGTTGTTTCGCACCGTGTGGCAAAAAAGAAAATCTTCTCCTTTTCTAACGTACAAATATCCGCTCTTTGTTACGGGCTGCGTATGGCTGTTGGTTCCCGGTATGCGATGGATTGCCCTGTTGTTTATCTTATTTATTGTGTTTGATCATCAGGCGCGCCAGCCGCTGGAAGTGGGCGTATCGGATGAACGGATTGTTATTAATACTTTTTTTCGCAAACGGTATCAATGGAATGAACTGTCGAATGTGGTGTTGAACGGAGGTTTGTTAACGCTCGACTTTACAAACAATAAGGTACTCCAAAGGGAAATATTGCACCAGGATATTGATGAAGCGGAATTCAATGACTTTTGCCGGGAGCAGGTAGATTTGAGATTTAAGATTTGAGATTTGAGATTTAAGATTTGAGATTTTTGATTTTTGATTTGAGATTTTTGATTTGAGATTTTTGGTTCTTGTCGCTATCGTTTGGAGCTATGTTTCAAAAGAAGCCTGACTTTTTTGCAGCTACCAACCCATTCCTTCATTTTCAAATTTTCAAATTGCCACATTCATCCTTTGTTTCATCGCTTCGTACAAAATAATTCCC